>JBIJDQ010000028.1:0-12796 GCA_044344025.1 Rhodoferax sp. | reverse complement strand
AAGTGTCTGCTTGCCACCGCCATTGAGGGCAATTTCAACCGTCCAGGGGTTGATGATCTTGGCATAACCCTCAAGCACCTCTACGCCCAGACCGGTGTAGCGCTCAATGCTGTCATGCGGCTCGATCGCCGCAATCACGTTCCGCACCCTTTGCATCACTTTTTTAAACGAAATAGGCTTGTAGTGCTTATCAGACAAGCGTGAGTAGCTATTTAATCCATAGCGTTCAGCGTGGCGCATCTGGTGGGCCAGTTTGGCGCTTTTGATCAGCGCCTTGCTCGGTACACAGCCGTAGTTCAGGCAATCACCGCCCATTTTGTGGGCCTCAATCAGGGTCACCTTGGCTTTGACGGCCGCTGCAATGTAGGCCGACACCAGGCCACCCGCGCCACCGCCAATCACCACCAGATTCCGGTCAAATGTCTTGGGCCGCACCGTAGCCCAGCGGGCATACACCTGGCGTTTTTTGATGGCCTCCACAAGCTTGCGCGCCAGCAGCGGAAACACCCCCAGCAGCACAAACGAGCCCAGTAACGCGGGGCTCAAAATGCCTTGAAGTGAGGTAACCTGCGACAACTGGGTGCCCGCGTTCACAAACACCGCCGTGCCCGCCAGCATGCCCAACTGGCTCACCGCGTAAAACACCCAAACCCGCATTTTGGTCAGCCCCATCACCAGGTTGATGACAAAAAACGGCACCAGGGGCACCAGACGCAAGGTAAACAGGTAAAACGCGCCGTCTTTCTCAATGCCTTGGTTGATGTCTGTCAGGCGTTTTGCAAACCTGGCCTCGATGCTGTCGCGTAACACAAACCGCGCGGTCAAAAAGGCCAATGTGGCCCCCAAGCTGGACGCAAACGACACAATCAGCAAGCCCCAGCCCAGGCCAAAAATGCCGCCACCGGCCAGCGTCAAAATGGTGGCCCCCGGAAACGACAGCGCTGTGGCCAGCACATACAGCACAAAATAGACCAGCGCCACGGTCAAGGGCTGGCGGGTGTACAGGTCGATAAAACCCGCCTGGCTTTGTTTGAGGTAGTCCAGGCTCAGGTAGCGGCCCAGGTCAAGCGCCACAAAAAGGACCACGGCGGCCAGCACAGCGGCTGCGAGAGAGATTTTTTTGATGTTCATGGGGAATGTGGGTTGCGTCTGACTTGGTCAGTAAAAGCAGGTTTTTCTTACAGTCAAAGGGCTATAAATCCCACCGCAGGTCTGCGGCGCATTATCACCAGCGGGCCTTTGGGCACACCAAAAGCAAAGACGATCCAAATCGCACTGCCTGCTTCATAATGAGCCATCCAATCATTTCAAGGGACATGGCCATGGGACAAGCTGCACACAAACCCGTTTTTACCGCTGACGATTACTTGGCCTGGGAGCCCGCGCAGCTTGATCGTCACGAGTACCTTGACGGCGAGGTGTTTGCCATGGCGGGCGCAGAAGACCGGCATGTGACCGTCGCCATGAATATTGCGTTTGCACTGCGCCAGCACCTCAGTGGCAGCCCGTGCCGCACCTACATGAGCGACATGCGCTTGCATGTTGCTGCAGCCAACAGCTACTTTTACCCCGATGTGCTGGTCAGCTGTAGTGCCCTTGACCTGGCCAGCCCGCTGGTCAAAACCGAACCCAAACTGCTTATCGAAGTGCTGTCCCCCAGCACTGCCGCCTATGACCGGGGCCTCAAGTTCAGCCACTACCGCAGCCTGCCCAGCCTGCAAGAATATGTGCTGATTGACCTGGACACCCGCAACACCGACGTTTACCGCAAAGGCGCTGACGGGTTCTGGGTGCTGCACCCGTTTGCCAGTGGCGAAGCCGTCGAACTGGCCAGCGTGGCGCTAACCTTGCCCGCAGCGCAGTTGTTTGCTGACGTGCTGGATAACTGAATCTGCCGCTTCCCTCAGTTGCCCAGACCAACAAACACGTTTTGCACGTCGTCATTGGCATCAATGGCGGCCAGAAACGCCTCGACCTCTTCCAATTGCTCGGCGCTCAAGCTGCTGGGGTCAATCGGGTTTTTGGCCTTGTAACCCAGTTTGGCCGACAACACGGTGAACCCATGGGCTGGCAGCGCGCGGCTCACCAGATCAAGGTCGGCCGGGTCAGTCAGAAACGCGGTGGTTCCTTCTTCGTCACCCGGCTCAAAGTCTTGCGCACCGGCCTCAATGGCGGCCAGCTCGGCATCGGCACCGGCGGCTGCGGGTTCGGCCTCGATCATGCCCACGTGGTTGAAGTCCCATGACACCGACCCCGAGGTGCCCAACTGCCCTTTGCGGAACAACACCCGCATTTCAGGGGCGGTGCGGTTCACGTTGTCAGTCAAACACTCCACCATGAGCGCGACGCGGTGCGGGGCAAAACCTTCGTAAATGACGTGCTCAAAATTGATCACCTCGCCAGTCAGTCCCGCGCCTTTTTTGATGGCGCGGTCCAGCGTTTCCTTGGGCATGGAGGCTTTGCGGGCCTGCTCCACCAGCAGGCGCAGCCGCGAGTTGGCCGTCGGGTCGGCCCCGCTGCGGGCCGCAAGCATGATGTCTTTGGACAGCTTGCCAAAAATACGCCCCCTGGCATTGGCTGCCAATTCCTTGCCTTTTGCTTTCCACTGCGCGCCCATGTCTGATGTTCCTTGCGGTTACGGCGCAAAACATGCGCCAAGATGAAGTTGGTGTGATTGTGGCGGGTGAGTTGACTACCGGGCCGCCACAACGCCCGAGGGCAGTAGGTTAACACCAGCACCACAAACAGCCCAGCCAATCCACAACAGCCTGATTCACGGCGAATTTTGCTACATTAAAAATAGCTAACTATTCTTATAAATAAAGCACTTCAGGCCGATTTATACCCCAATCTGGTCCACCACGGGCCGAATCGGCTTCTCCTTCCAGCTGGCCGCCCCGAGCAGCACCACTTGCAGTTGTTGGACAAAGTTTTCGGTCATCTCGGCCTCCAGCAAGGGCTGGTCAGGCGGCAGGTCCAAAATCTCGGGGGCTGCGGCCAGCATGGTGGTGACGATCAGGCCACACACCATTTGCAGGCTGCTGGTCGGCATGTCGGGGTACACCCCCAGGCGGCGAAAGTCTTGCGCCATCTCATGGGTGAAATGGGTCACATCGTTGCGAATGGCCAAACGCAAAATACGACTGCCCCCGGCGCGTTCGCTGGATATGAACAGGTACTGCAACCGGTTTTGCCTGACGTACTCAAAGTACACCTTTACTGAGCGGCGCACCATTGAATCCGGGGCCACACCGGCCTGACGGGCCTCACGCAGCAGGCGGCGCAAGGTGATGCCCACCTGCTCCACCAAGGCCAGCCCCAGTTCGTCGGTGTTGCGGAAATGCCGGTAAAAGGCATTGGGCACCATGCCGGCCTCGCGGGCAATCTCCCGAATACCCAGGCTGGTGAAACTACGCCCCTCGCCGATCAGCGCCAGCGCCGCCTGCAGCAGGCTGGCACGGGTCACGTCCTTGCGTTCGGTGCGGGTCAGGCTGTCGACACGCTTGCCAACTGGTTTTGAAACGGTCATAAAAACATTTTTGTGTACAGACGTATTCTAATAAACCACTTCGCCGAGCAATCCATTTGTCTGAAAAAAACGCCAATTTTTGAAGGGTCAGTCTAATCTGGCTTTCATTGATTGATATTCAGTGCACGACTGTACACAATACACACATTCATTCACCCAACGCAGGACCCCACCATGAGCACAAGCACCGCCACCAAAACAGCCAGCAAGGCCAAAGCCAAGGCACCTGCTGCCACGGTTGAGCCGTCGCTGCGTTTTCACCACTCCAGCGCCCTACGCGCCAAGACCGATGCGGTGCTGGATGCCATTGTTGCCGCGCCAGACCACCCCAAACACGCCAGCGCACTGGCCGACGTGGTGCACGAGCTCATCAATGCGGGCATGGATTACTACTTTTTGCGCGCCCTCAAACAGGCGCAAGTGGGCTTTGTGGCCGAACAGTCGGCCAAGCTGGGCATGTCAGGCGCAGTCACACTCATCAGCTCAGTCACCCGCAAGTTTGTGCTGCGCATGAACCCAGATCAGTTGCTGGTGGTGGTGAGCCACATCCGTGCTTTGACCTGATTCCACTTCCGTGTCGAATCGAATGAACCCCGCCGGGCTGCGGTTCAGCCCAGCTGCGCCCAAGCTTTGTCCAGGCGTTTCACACTCACCGGCTGCGGGGTGCGCAGCTCTTGAGCGAAGAAACTTACGCGCAGTTCTTCCAGCAGCCACCTGAATTCCTGTAGCCGTTCGTCCATCACCCCCTTACGCTCGGCCACCAACCGCCAGTAGCGCAGCTCCAGCGGCAGCAACTCTTTCATGCGGGCACTGTCGCGGGCCGGGTCGGCACGGTATTTTTCCAGCCGGGCGGTGATGGCTTTTTGGTAGCGGGCAAAGTGCTGCAAACTGCCCCAAGGTGTCACGCTCAAGAACTTCTTGGGCATCAGGCGGGCCAATTGCTGTGCCGCATCTGCGGTGGCTTCTGGCGCGTTTTTGGTGTCCTTGATCTTGCGGGCTGCCACGGCGTACTCAAGCAGGATCACAGCCGCAAGGCGTGCGACTTCAGTACAAATCAGGGTCAAACGCCCCCGGCCCTCGTCAATGCGTTTTTTAAAAGCAAATTCGTCGGTGGGCAAGGGTTCCAGCAAAAAAGCCCGGTCCAGCGCCACTGAAATGATTTGCTCGCGCAGCTCTTCCAGCGTGCCACCGGTACCTGAGCCGTCCGGGTTCTTACCCATCTGCATGTAAGTCACGGCCATTTTTTGCAGGTCGGGCACGTTTTTTTCAAGGTATTTCAGCGCGTCCTTGATCTGCAAGGCAAACAAGCGCCGCAAGCCGGCACGGTGTTTGGCTGCCGCGACATCGGGCTCGTCAAACACCTCAATCAGCACCGCGTCACCCGCGTCAATCAGGCCGGGGTAACCAATCAGCGTCTGGCCACCTTTCTGGATTTCAAGCAACTCAGGCAGTTCGCCAAAGGTCCAGGCGGTGTAACGAGTACCTGCTGGCGGGGCTTTAATTGCTTCGTTTTTTATAGCTACTTGTGCTTGCTGAACGGTCACTACAGGCTGATTAGGCTTAAAAACTGGCTCATGCACCACCGTTTGGGCCATTTTGAGACCCGCCAAGGCCTGAAACGCGCCACGCGCCTGCGCACCAAGCTCCGCCTTCAAGGCCCCCAAATTTCGGCCCTGCCCCAGTTGCCGACCATGCTCGTCCACCACCCGAAAATTCATGAAAAAGTGCGGCGTGAGCATGTCCACCTTGATGTCGGCCCGCGCCACGTCCACGGCGGTGGCCAGGCGCACCAGCTTGAGCACCGCTTCGATCAGGGAGCCATGGCCAAACAGCGCCGGTTCGTTCAACTGAACCGCCATCTTGTTGGCCGACTCGGGCAGCGGCACCAAGCGCGAGCGCGGGCGCTGGTGCAGGGTTTTGATCAACGCTTGAATCTTGTCTTTGAGCATGCCGGGTACCAGCCACTCGCAGCGCTCTTCATTGGCCTGGTTCAGCACAAAAATGGGCACCGTCACGGTCAGGCCGTCTTTGGGGTCACCGGGCTCATGCAGGTAGGTGGCTGCGCAGTCCACCCCACCCAGACGCACCGTTTTGGGGAACGATTGTGTGGTGATGCCTGCGGCCTCGTGGCGCATCAGCTCTTCACGGGTCAGCACCAACAGCTTGGGGTTGATGCGGGCGGCATCGCGGTACCAGGCCTCAAAGGTGAAACCACTGCAAATCTCAGCAGGCAGTTGCTGGTCGTAAAAGGCGTAAATCAGCTCGTCGTCCACCAGCACGTCTTGTCGGCGCGCCTTGTGCTCCAGGTCTTCAACCTGTTTGATCAGCTTGTGGTTGGCCGCCAGAAACGGCAACTTGGTCTCCCATTGACCACCGACCAGCGCCTCACGGATGAAAATTTCACGTGCACCGGCCAAATCTACCCGGCTGTAATTGACCCGCCTGCCGCTGTAGATGACCAGCCCGTACAGCGTGGCACGCTCCAGCGCATTGACCTCGGCGACCTTTTTTTCCCAATGCGGATCAAGCAACTGTTTTTTGAGCAAATGGGCGCCCACCTGCTCCAGCCACTGTGGCTCGATGGCGGCAATGCCCCGGCCAAAAAGGCGGGTGGTTTCCACCAGTTCGGCGGCCACAATCCAGCGGCCCGGTTTTTTGACCAGGTGTGCGCCGGGGTGCGGGTAAAACTTGATGCTGCGCGCGCCAAGGTATTCGCCGCTGGCACCATCGGTTTCCAGCTTGCAGCCAATGTTGCCGAGCAACCCGGCCAACATCGACAGGTGCAACTGCTCGTAGCTGGCGGGTTGCACATTGAGCCGCCATTTGTGCTCGGCCACCACGGTGTGGAGCTGGCTGTAAATGTCGCGCCACTCGCGCACACGGCGAATGCTGACAAAGTTTTGCCGCAACAACTGCTCGTACTGGCGGTTGCTCAACCGATGGCTGGGGGTCGCAGTAATGGCGGTCAGAGTCGAATTGTTTTGATTTTTTCTGTTGGTCGATTGAATTGAAATCTGACCCCGACTTGAGGCTGGCCCCGCAGTGTCACCGCCGCGCGCAGTCTCCAGCCACTTCCACAGCTTGAGGTAACCGCTGAATTCGCTCTTTTCATCGTCAAACTTGACGTGCGCTTGGTCGGCCTGCTGCTGCGCCTCCATCGGGCGGTCGCGCACATCCTGCACACTCAAGGCGCTGGCAATCACCAGCACCTCGTCCAGCGCTTCCCTAGAGCGGGCTTCCAGAATCATGCGGCCCACACGCGGGTCCAGCGGAAGTTTGGCCAGCTCCTGGCCCATCGCAGTCAGCTCATTGGCATCATCGACCGCGCCGAGTTCATTGAGCAACTGGTAGCCGTCGGCAATCGCCCGGCCGGATGGGCTCTCCAGAAATGGGAACTCTTCGACGATACCAAGATGCAGCGACTTCATGCGCAAAATCACCCCGGCAAGGCTGGAGCGCAAAATTTCGGGGTCGGTGAACTTCGGGCGGCTGTTGAAATCTTTCTCGTCATACAGCCGGATACAAATGCCGTTGGCCACCCGGCCACAGCGCCCCGAGCGCTGGTTGGCCGAACTCTGGCTGATCGGCTCCACCAGCAACTGCTCCACCTTGCTTCTGAAACTGTAGCGCTTCATGCGCGCGGTGCCAGCATCTATCACGTAACGGATGCCCGGCACGGTGAGCGAGGTTTCGGCCACATTGGTGGCCAGCACAATGCGGCGCCCCCTGTGACTATCAAAAATTCGGTCCTGCTCGGCCTGGCTTAAGCGGGCGAACAAGGGCAACACTTCAGCCCCGCGAAACACCGGCTGGTGGCTCAGGTGGCCACGCAGGTGGTCAGCGGCCTCGCGAATTTCACGCTCGCCGGGTAGAAACACCAGAATGTCGCCGCTGTTGTGCACATCGCGCCACAGCTCGTCCACCGCGTCGGCAATCGCGTTGTTCAAGTCATAGTCACGCGCTTCTTCAAACGGGCGGTAACGCTGCTCCACCGGAAACATGCGCCCGGACACCATGATGATGGGCGCAGGGCCTTTTTTAGAGGCGAAGTGGTCGGCAAAACGCTGGGCATCAATCGTGGCCGAGGTCACCACCACTTTCAGGTCCGGGCGACGCGGCAAAATCTGGCGCAGGTAACCGAGCAAAAAATCGATGTTCAGACTGCGCTCGTGCGCCTCGTCAATGATGAGGGTGTCGTAAGCTTTGAGCAGCGGGTCGGTTTGGGTTTCGGCCAGCAAGATGCCATCGGTCATCAGTTTGACGGACGCGTCCCGACCCAAGCGGTCTTGAAAACGCACCTTGAAACCGACCACTTCACCCGGCGTGGTGTTGAGTTCTTCAGCAATGCGTTTGGCCACGCTGCTGGCAGCAATGCGGCGTGGTTGGGTGTGGCCAATAAGTCTGCCGCGCGGTGCGGGGCGGCCATCAGGCAAGGTCTTGGGGTAGTTGCATAACCCACGCCCCATGGCCAGGGCGATTTTGGGCAACTGGGTGGTCTTGCCCGAGCCGGTTTCACCGCAGACGATGATGACTTGGTGCTGTTCAAGCGCCGCCATGATTTCTTCGCGGCGGGCAGAGACGGGCAGGGATTCTGGGAATTCGATGTGTAACGGTGACATAGCCCGCATTATCCCGGGCAAGCCTGTCTAGCCCAATACGGGGGCCAGTGCGACTTTGGGTTCAGATGTGAGGATCAGGCCACCGCTTCGGGCATGGCCACTATTGCATCCAGCGGCCAGCGGGGTTTGACATCAAAGGCATACACCTCGGTGGCAGTCTGCTGGCCTGACTGCAAACGCATGGCTGCTGCCATGGCAATCATGGCACCGTTGTCGGTGCACAAATGCAACTCCGGGTAATGCACCCGCACCCCGCGCTTGCCACACTCGGCATTGAGTTGCGCACGCAAATCACGGTTTGCCCCCACGCCACCCGCCACCACCAGGCGGTTGAGTTGGGTTTGTTTCAAGGCCGCCAATGACTTTTTCACCAGCACTTCCACAATGGCCGCCTGGGTGGATGCGGCCAAATCGGCCAGCACCGCTGGTGCCAGCGCCTCCACGCCGCAAGCCTGAGCCGTAGCGAGTTTCTTGGCCTGCACCATCACCGCTGTTTTTAAACCGGCAAACGAAAAATCAAGGTTACCGCTGTGCAGCAGCGGGCGCGGCAACTTGAATGCCGCCGGGTTGCCCACTTCAGCCAATTTGGCCAGCGCCGGACCACCGGGGTAGGCCAAGCCCAGCAGCTTGGCGGATTTGTCAAACGCTTCACCGGCGGCATCGTCAATGGTTTCACCCAGAATTTGGTAGCGCCCTACCCCGTCGACCCGCATCAGCTGGGTGTGCCCGCCCGACACCAACAAGGCCACAAATGGAAATTCGGGTGGGTCAGCACTTAAAAAAGGCGACAACAAATGCCCTTCCAGGTGGTGTACGCCCAAAACCGGCTTGCCCAAGGCCGCACCCAGCGCACAAGCCACACCGGCCCCCACCAGCAAGGCCCCCGCCAAGCCCGGCCCACGGGTAAAGGCCACCACATCCACCTCTTGCAGCGTCTTGCCCGATGCCTGCAGCACCTCTTGGGTCAGCGGCAACACGCGGCGAATATGGTCGCGGCTGGCCAACTCAGGCACCACGCCACCATAGGCCTGGTGCATCTCGATCTGGCTGTAAAGCGCATGCGCCAACAGCACCGGCAAGTGCGGCCCACTGACCCGTACCAACGCCACCCCGGTTTCGTCACACGAGGACTCAATACCCAACACACAGTAGTCTTTTGCCATAGCGGGCAAGTTTAGGCGATGCCTCTGGCAGTGCCGCAGGCCCAACGCAACAGCCAACGGCGCCTTCGTGGCACATTTTGAGTTCCGTCTGCACGGGTGCGCCAGACAGGATGTCAAACCAGTTTCACATCCTCATCAATGTCATTGAGCGATTCGGCCGGGATAAGCGCAGCACTCAAGGTATCAAAAACCCCAAACCCACCAGGTAGGCCTGAATCACGGCTTTCGACACGGTGACCAGCTCATAGGCCGTGGGGGCCAGTATCCAGGTGTGGATCAGCCCGGTCATCAAAGCCTGCAAACCTTGCGCGGCCACGGCGACAGGCATGCGCAAATTTACCCCATGGTGGACGGCGGCTTCCTGCAAACTGCGTTGTATCTCCAGGGTGGCATCAAAGCATGACTGCGCGTAACGGACTTTCACGGCCAGCAACTCATCAACGTATTCGACCTTCAGCGTGGCAATCTCAAAAATGGCACGGGTTTGCGCATCGGTAGCGATGCTGCGCATGGATTGCAGCAGTGCGTTCTCCAACCCCTGCAGCGGGTCTTGCCCAGAGCCATGTCCAATCTGCTGCAAGGCTTGCTCCATCGGCAGAATGGCGCTTTTCATCATCGCGTCAAACAACTCGGCCTTGTTTTTGAAGTGCCAATATATCGCACCGCGCGTTACTCCGGCGGCTTGTGCAATGTCTTGCAGCGAGGTGCGCGAGACCCCTTTTTCAGCAAACACGCGCTGCGCTGCCTCCAGCAACAGCTGACGAGTGGCTAAAGCGTCTTCTTTGGTTCTGCGGGCCATAGGGTCAATCAAGCAACGTGGTTATTTAGATACATTCGTGATTGTATGTATACTTCTGAAAAAATCAAAACCACTCATTGCTATTTACATCCGGGTAAACCCGACTTTTCGGAAAAACACACCATGTTTCTCAGCTCCAACTGCCCCGTCTCTCGGGTTTTGACTCCTCCTGCCTCCTCTCGCACGCACGCACTCACCCCCACCGCATTGGCTTTAGGTGTGGCACTCATGCTTAGCGCTTGTGGCCAGGGCAGCGCACCCGCAGTTGGCCCCGCCGGCCCTGGTGGCGCACCACCCCCGGCTGAAGTTGGCGTGGTCACGGTCAGTCCCGGCGACGTGGGTCTGGTCACCGAGCTTCCGGGTCGACTGGAAGCTTCTCGCGTGGCGCAGGTGCGTGCCCGCGCCGCAGGCATCTTGCAAAAACGCCTGTTTCTTGAAGGCAGCGCCGTCAATGCCGGTCAAGCCCTGTTTCAGATTGACGCAAGCCCTTACGAGGCCACACTGGCAAGCACGCTGGCCAGCGTGACCAAGGCCGAGGCCAACCTGATGCAGGCCAGCGCGCAGGCCGAGCGCTTCAAACCCTTGATTGAAGCCAAGGCCATCAGCCAGCAGGAATTCATCGGTGCCCAAGCGGCCCAAAAACAAGCCGAAGCTGATGTGGCCGTGGCACGCGCCGCTGTGCAAACGGCCCGCATCAATGTCGGTTACGCCCACATCACTGCACCCATCTCTGGCCGCATTGGCCGTGCCCTGGTCACAGAAGGTGCCTTGGTGGGACAGGGTGAAGCCACCCCCTTGGCCGTCATCCAGCAGATTGACCCGATGTATGTCAATTTCACCCAGTCCGCGTCTGAGTTCATGAAACTGCGCCGGGCCATGGAAACTGGCCAGCTCAAACGTGCAGGCAGCCAAGCCGCCAGTGTGAAAGTGGTACTGGAAGACGGCACCGAATACGCCAAACCTGGCAAACTGCTGTTTTCTGACCTGACGGTGGACAGCACCAGCGGCCAGATAACCCTGCGCGCCGAAGTGCCCAACCCGCAAGGTGTGCTGCTGCCCGGCCTTTTTGTGCGGGTGCGTCTGGAGCAAGCCCAGGCCAGCAACGCCATCACGCTGCCACAACAGGCGGTCACCCGCACCCCCCAGGGTGACTCGGTAATGGTGGTTTCCACCGATGGCAAGGTTGCACCGCGCCCGGTGAAGGTCGGTGGCCAGCAAAACGGCCAATGGGTGGTGGTTGACGGCCTGCAAACTGGCGACCAAGTGATGGTTGACGGCTTTCAGAAGCTGCGCGGTGGTGCCCCGGTGAAACCAGTGCCATGGCAAGCGCCGGGCACAGCCCCCGCCAAAGCTGCCAGCGCAACCGTGCCAGGCGCGGCGGCTGCAGCGGCTGCACCAGCTGCCAGTGCTGCCGCAAGCGCGGCGCGCTAAGGAGCCCATCACATGGCAAAATTTTTTATTGACCGCCCCATTTTTGCTTGGGTGATTGCGTTGTTCATCATGGTGATGGGTGTGGTTTCCATCACCCAACTGCCGATCGCGCAGTACCCGCCCGTGGCCCCGCCCTCCATCGTGATCTCAGCCACCTACCCTGGCGCCTCGGCACAAACGCTGGAAGACAGCGTGTTGTCCATCGTCGAGCAAGAAATGAACGGCTCGCCCGGCCTGCTTTACATGGAGTCTGTGGCACAGGCCAATGGCACAGGCACCATCACACTGAGCTTTCAGCCTGGCACCAACCCCGATTTGGCGCAAGTGGATGTGCAAAACCGCCTGAGCAGGGCGTCCCCACGCCTGCCGTCGGCTGTCACGCAACAGGGCGTGCGGGTAGACAAGTCGCGCAGCAACTTTTTGCTGTTTGCCATTCTCTCGTCAGATGATCCGGCACTGAACCCAGTGGCACTGGGTGACTACGCGTCGCGCAGCATCGTGCCCGAGCTGCAACGCCTGCCGGGTGTCGGCCAGGTTCAGCTGTTTGGCACCGAACGCGCCATGCGCATCTGGGTTGACCCGGCCAAACTACAGGGCTTTAACCTGTCTGCGGCTGAGGTCACTGCCGCCATTCGGGCGCAAAACGCCCAGGTGTCTGCCGGTGAAATTGGCAGCCTGCCCAACGTGGCGGGCCAGGGCATTGCCGCTACGGTGGTGGTGAACGGCCAATTGGCCAATGTGGCACAGTTTGGCAATGTGGTGCTGCGCGCCAACACCGATGGCTCCAGCGTGCGCCTGAAAGATGTGGCGCGTATTGAACTCGGTGCCCAAAGTTATGCCACCTCGGCCCGGCTCAATGGCAAACCCTCCACCGGCATCGGTGTGCAGTTGTCGCCCAGCGGCAACGCGCTGGCCACCGCCAAAGCCGTGCGGGCACGGATGACCGAGCTGGAAAAATTCTTTCCCAAGGGCATGACCTGGGCCATTCCGTACGACAGTTCCCGCTTCATTGAAACATCGTTGCGTCAGGTGGCCGAAACCCTGGTGGAAGCCATCGTGCTGGTGTTTCTGGTGATGTTCCTGTTCTTGCAGGACTGGCGCTACACCCTTATTCCAACGGTGGTGGTCCCGGTGGCGTTGCTGGGTACCTTTGCCACCATGTTGGCCATGGGTTTTTCGATCAACGTGCTGACCATGTTTGCCATGGTGCTGGTGATTGGCATTGTGGTGGACGATGCTATTGTGGTGGTTGAAA
>JBIJDQ010000317.1:0-3704 GCA_044344025.1 Rhodoferax sp. | reverse complement strand
AGGCGAGTCCACCAGACGGGTGGTCACCCGCACGTCCTCGGCCTTGTCTTTCAGGGCTTCCTTGAGCTTGGCGAGCATGGGCTTGAAGGTCTCAGCCGCTTCTTCAGCAGCCTTCTTCTCAGTCTCGTCTTGCAGCTTGCCCAGATCAACCGCACCCTTGGCAACAGATTGCAGCGGTGTGCCATCGAAGTCTTGCAGGTAGTTCAGCGCCCACTCGTCCACACGGTCGGTCATCAAGAGCACCTCAATGCCTTTTTTCTTGAAGACTTCAAGTTGCGGGCTGTTTTTGGCAGCGGCCGCGTTGTCGGCGGTGATGTAGTAGATGGCCTCCTGGCCGTCTTTCATGCGGGCTTTGTAGTCAGCAAAACTGACGCTGACCGTGTCGGTGGTGCTGGAGGCAAAACGCAACAGCTTGGCCAGGCGCTCTTTGTTGGCATAGTCTTCGCCCAGGCCTTCCTTGAGCACGGCACCAAATTCGTTGTAGAACTTGGTGTATTTCCCCGCGTTGGCGGCGGCCTCGGCCTTGTCTTCTTCACTGACCACATCGGTCACGCCTTCGGCTGACACGGCAGCCTCTGGCAACTTGTCGTTCTTGGCCAAGTCTTCCAGCATGCCCAGCACACGTTTGGTGCAGCCTTCGCGGATGGCTTTCACGTCGCGGCTTTCTTGCAACAACTCACGGCTCACGTTCAGCGGCAGGTCAGACGAGTCGACCACGCCTTTGACAAAACGCAGGTAGGTCGGCAGCAGGGCTTCAGCGTCGTCCATGATGAACACACGTTTCACATACAGCTTGATGCCCGCCGATTTTTCGCGGTTGTACAAGTCCATGGGCGCTTTGCCGGGAATGTAGAGCAACTGGGTGTACTCGGTGCTGCCTTCGACACGGTTGTGGGTGTGGGCCAGCGGCGCATCATAGTCGTGACTGATCTGTTTATAAAACTCGGTGTATTCGTCTGCGGTGATGTCTTTTTTGGCACGCGCCCAGATGGCGTTGGCTTTGTTGACCGTTTCCCACTCGCCGGTCTTGACCATGCCACCGGGCTGGCGTCCGCCTTTTTCATCACTTGGGTCAATCAGGTCGCCGTCTTTCCACTCTTCCTTTTCCATCAAGATGGGCAGGCTGATGTGGTCAGAGTACTTGCTGATGATGCTCTTGACTTTCCAGGTCGACGCGTAGTCCATCGAATCGTCGCGCAGGTGCAAGATCACGCTGGTGCCACGCTGTGGGCGGGTGATGTTTTCGACCTCAAAGTCGCCTGCGCCACCACTGATCCAGCGCACACCTTCTTCCACTTTCATGCCGGCACGGCGTGACTCGACGGTGATCTTGTCGGCCACGATGAAGCCGGAGTAAAAGCCCACGCCAAACTGACCAATGAGTTGCGAGTCGGCCTTTTGGTCGCCAGACAGCTTGGAGACAAAGTCTTTGGTGCCACTTTTGGCAATGGTGCCCAAGTGGTCAATGGCTTCCTGGGTGCTCATGCCGATGCCGTTGTCGGTGATGGTGAGCGTTTTGGCTTCTTTGTCAAAAGTGACCTTGACTTTGAGTTCGCTGTCGCTCTCGTACAGGCCACCGTCGTTGATGGCTTCAAAACGCAGCTTGTCGCAGGCATCAGACGCGTTGCTGATCAGCTCGCGCAGGAAAATTTCTTTGTTGGAGTACAGCGAATGGGTCACCAGGTGCAACAGTTGTGCAACTTCGGCCTGGAAGGAAAGGGTTTGTTTGGTCATGGGTTTTGATGGGTTCACAGAGCAGTAAAAAAACTGGCCACAAAAGTGCCAGCACGCATGCGACCTATTAACTAGGGATGATGTTGCCTATTTCAAGGGGGTGGCTGCCATGGCGCGATGGGTAGCGCCATGCCACCGAAGCCCGGTCAGTGCGGCAAGGTGGTGCCCATGGGCGCAGACCGCCAGTCCTTGATCTGCCTCAGCAGCACCGGCACCACCACGGCCACACCGATCAAGGTGGCGGTCAGGCTGGGTGCCACCATCAGCAGCGCGGCAGAAATGCACAGCGCCTGCTCCCAGCGCTTCATCTCCACCAGAAAGAATTTGGAAAACGCCATCGCCAGGAAGGTGATGCCCAGCACGCAGCCGACAAAGGTCACGGTGAAGTCAAACCAGGTGAAACCTTTTGCCACCAGCAGCAGCGAGGGCGAAAACACAAACACAAACGGCACCAGTGCCTTGGCAATGCCCAGTCGGAACGCGGTGTTGCCGGTTTTGAAGGGGTCACTGCCCGCCATGCCCGCCGCAGCGTACGCGGCCAGCGCCACCGGCGGGGTGATGTCGGCCAACACGCCGTAATAAAACACAAAGAAGTGCGCCACCAGCGGCTCCACACCCAGTTGCACCAGTGTGGGCGCGGCCACCGTCACCATGATGATGTAGTTGGCCGTGGTGGGAATACCCGCACCCATCAAAATGCACACGGCCGCTGTCATGACCAGCGCGGCCAGCAAGGTCAGTGACTGGAGTGCCATCAAATAACTGGGAATGACCATGCTCAGTCCATTGGCGATGGCTGTGGCCGCCCCGGTGATGATGAAGCTGATCTTGAAGCCCACACCGGTCAGCGTGACCACGCCAATCACAATGCCTACGGTAGCCGCAGCAGCCCCCACGGCCAGTGCGTATTTGGCGCCTGTTTCAAAGGTTTCCACCAGCACGGCCAGCTCAATGCGGCCCCGAATTTTGTACAGCCGCATCAGCAGCAAGGTCGCCACCGCACTGACCCCAAAAATGCCCAGCTTCACCGACTCGTCCAGGCTGCTGAACGCAATGACGATCAAAGCCAGATGCAGTGCCACCATCAGCAGCCAGTTTTTGGCGGTGTTGCCGCGCACCTGGGTGGTCAGGCCAACAATGGCGCTTGAGGTGATGCCTACAAACGCCGCCAAATAGGGGGTGCGGCCATTGACCAGGATGCTGATCAGGAAAAACAACGGAATCAGCGTGGGCCAGCGCATTTTCAGGCTCTGGCGCAGCTTGGGCATTTCTTCTTCTGTCAGGCCGCGCAGGCCGTAGCGCTTGGCCTCAAAGTGCACTTGCATGAACACGCCAAAAAAATGCATGAACGCTGGCACGATGGCGGCCGTGATGATGGTCTGGTAGGGCAGGCCCAAAAACTCGATCATCAAAAAAGCCGCTGCGCCCAGCACCGGCGGTGTAATTTGGCCGCCAGTGGAGGCGGCTGCCTCAACTGCACCGGCAAAGTGGCGCTGGTAACCGACCCGGATCATGGCCGGAATGGTCAACGAACCCACCGTGACCGCATTCGCCACCGACGAGCCTGACAACATGCCGAACATGGCCGAACCAAACACGCTGACCTTGGCCGGGCCACCGGCGTAGCGCCCGGCAATGCTGGAGGCAATGTCCAGAAACAATTGCCCCAGGCCAATGCGGGTGGCCATCACACCAAACAGCACAAAGTGAAACACGTAGGTGGCTACCACACCCACGGCCACACCGTAAATCCCCTGGCTGGTGAGGTACTGGTGGTTGATGAACTGGGCCCAGCTTGAGCCCGCGTGTTGCAGCAGTCCAGGAAAAATCGGGCCAAACAGGGCATACAAGGTAAATCCCAGCGCAATGAGCGGCAACGGCCAACCCATGCTGCGCCGCGTGGCCTCCAGAAGGGCGACAAACAACACGCTGCCAAACACCACGTCATAGGTGTTGGGGTTGCCCACCCG
>JBIJDQ010000316.1:0-3707 GCA_044344025.1 Rhodoferax sp. | reverse complement strand
ACGAACGGCGCTTGCCGTTTGCATGATCAGGGCCTGCATTCGCTCGGCGCTGGCAGGCGCTTTGTGGCGAATCACATCGATTTCAAGCTTGAGACCGGCCAGGTTCTGACCCAATTGGTCATGCACATCGTGCGCCAACTCCATCCGCAATTCATCAAACTCATCTTGCTGTCGCAGTGCAAAATTGCTCAAACGCTGTTGAGCGTCCTGCAGGTTAGCCTCGGCAGACTTGCGTGTGGTGATGTCGCTTAGCACCACGCGAAACGTCAAGTTGTCACCAGGCAGGCCGGTGGCTGTGGCATTGAGCATGCCCCAGAACGGCGAACCGCTGCGGCTTTTCAACCGGAGTTCACAGGCATGCGGGTTTGCGCCTTGCACCACTTGTTTGCGCCACAGGTAATAAGAGTCTTGGTCGTCGCTAAGCACAAATTTGGACAATGACTGCTTGATCAAGGCGCTGCGCGACATGCCCAGCAAATTAGCGGCAGCCAAATTGGACTCCAGAATCAGCCCTTTTTCACTGAGCGTGCAAAACCCTATGGGGGCCAGGTCATACAAGTCAAAGTAACGCTCACGCGACTGGTCAAGTGCCGCGCTTGTGCGACAGAGTTCCAGGTTTTGCATCTCAAGCTCAATCTGGTACACACGCAGATCGTGAATGAGTGCCGCGCTCTGCTGCGCACTCAGCTCTTGGGGCTTGTCCTCCATCCCCGCCGGGTTGGTCTGGCAGGCAGCTTCAGCCAGCCGGCGTAGCGCCAACAGCGTGGGTACGGCTTGGCGCTGATTGTTTTCAGGTTCTGGCATGGCCACTGCGCAAAATGCGGAAGGGATGATGTCAGGCCAGGCTGTGGCTCATGCCAAATTTGATCAAGTCAACATTGCTCTTCAGACCCAATTTTTCCATCAGCCTGATCTTGTGCGTGCTGACGGTCTTGACGCTTAAGCTTAGCGAAATCCCAATGTCACTCACACGTTGGCCCTTGCACAGCAGCGCGATCACTTCGCGCTCACGCTTGGTCAGGTCAGCATCCCAGGCGAATTTGGTGGGGTGCTGGTGGTTGACCACCACCGCCTCCACCAGATTGGGGTCAAGAAACCGGCGCCCCTGATGGGCATGAACAATGGCTTCCTGCAACACATTGATAGAGCTGACTTTAGAGACATAACCCAAGGCCCCGCACCTCAGCGCCGCGTTGACGATGTCGGGCTCGTTGTGCATGGACACCACAACAATGCGCATGGCTGGCTGGAGCTTGATCAATTGCTTGATGAGGTCAATGCTGTCAACCAAGCGGGCCGCGCCCAGGTTCAGCTCAAGCAGCAAGACATCGAATTCTCGGCCACCTGATTTCACCATCAGGCCCAGCAACTGCTCACTGTCGCTGGCTTGAGCCACCACATGAAACAGGCGGTTCATTTCAAGCACACGAACCAGCCCGGTGCGCACCATTTCATGGTCATCACAGACGACGAGACGAATCATTTGGCCCTCCTTTTTGTGTACCCTGCGCGGGCATGGTTAACGCAGGGCAGTTTAGTCAGATTCAGGCGTATGCCGTGTTGGGCCAGCATTTACCAAGAAAGATTGCTGCAAAAAATCAGATTTTTCTTAGTACTTATCAGAGCAATGATGAGCAATTTTCAGATCTGGCTGACTGACAACACCCGCGTCCATCTGTAGGATGAGTTGTATCAAAAAAGTAAGCAAATTTCCTGTCACACGTCGGCTGCAGCTTAAATTGGCTTGAAACAAGGGATGTTGGTCAAAGTCCAGCAGCAGCGAATTCGAGAAGCAGCCGTAAACACTCGTCCAACACCGAACCATGGCAACACCCAATTGCGCCAGTCAGTGGCCCACATTTTTTGGGCCTGGACCAAAGCCGTTGCTGCCTCACCGGCCAATTCCCACGTACTTGAAGGCATGGGCGCTGGCCGGCGCATTGGCCAGCGCCACCCACACCAGTCGGGCCGCTGACCTGACCTTGCTCAGCCTGGAAGACCTGCTCAACGTGCCCATTACCGGGGCCTCCAAATACGCCCAAAAGCAAAATGAGGTGGCCGCGTCCGCCAGCGTCATCACCCGCCAGGAGATCAAGGCCTTTGGCTGGCGCACCCTGGCTGAAGCGCTGGCCAGCCTGCCCGGCATTCACACCACCTACGACCGCTCTTACGCCACTTTGGGCACGCGCGGCTTTGGCTTGCCGGGTGACCTGTCTGCACGGGTGCTGATCAACATCAACGGCCTGCGCGTCAACGACCCGGTGTACGACGGTGGCCCCATAGAAAACGTGTTTCCGCTGGACATGGATTTGATCGAGCGCATTGAATTCATTGCTGGCCCCGGTGGCGCGGTGTATGGCCAAAACGCCATGTTTGGCGTGGTCAACATCATCACCCGCACCGGGGCGCAGGTGAATGGCGGCGAGCTTGGCTTTTCCTACCAGGGGCCACAGGCATCACGCTCGGCCCAGGCCACGTGGGGCAAGCAGCTTGACAACGGTGTGGATGTGCTGGTGTCGGTGTCGGACCTGCGCTCTTTGGGACAAGACCATTTTTTCAGCTTTGGCAGCACGGGGGTGTCAGGGGTCGCCAGTGGCATGGACCGGGAGCGCGGCCAGCGTTTTTATGCCAGAGCGGCACGCGGTGCTTGGGGTTTTGAACTGATTCATGGTGACCGAACCAAAGACGACCCCACTGCCGAGTATTTCAGCGACCCCCTGGTGCTGGAACAGTTCAACCGCGACCAATACACGCTGGCCCAAATGCAATACCAGGACAGCTTTGCGGATGACACATTAGAAGTGTCAGGGCGCTTGTTCATGGGCAGTTACCGCTACAGCAGCCAGTTCAGTTACAGCGGTTCGCTCATTTTGTCTCCCACTGAGGGAGACTGGCGTGGCACCGAATGGCGTTGGCTGTCCACAGCCGTACCTGCCCACAAACTCATGCTGGGCTTTGAGGCGCAAGACAACCCGCGCACCGATCAGGCCGCGCTGGATGTGGCCACCCCGGCCAACGACATTCGCATTCAGGGCTCGGGTTACCGGGTGGGTGTGTATGCACAAGACGAATGGCACGTCAGCCCCACCCTGGCGGCCACGCTGGGTGTGCGTGTAGACCGCAACAGCGCCATCGGCACCCGCAGCAGCCCGCGTGCAGCCCTGATCTGGCAGGCCAGCCCTCAGACCGTGCTCAAGGCGCTGGCCGGGCGCGCCCACCGCGCACCCAATGTGTATGAAAAAGACTTTGCCGACGGTGTGACACAGGTGCGCAATGCCAACCTGAGTGCGGAACAGGTAGACACCTTGGAGTGGGTCATGGACCACCGGCTTGAGCAAGACCTGGCGCTGCGGGCCAGTGTGTACCAGTGGGCCATGAAAGACCTGATCACATTGGGCGCAGACCCCACCGGCACGCTGACCCAGTTCCAGCCAGGCAAACCCATCAAGGCGCGTGGCCTGGAGTTGTCGGCTGACAAAACCTGGCACGATGGGGCGCGCCTGCGCGGCAGTATGTCGGTGCAACACATGACCTATGAAGACGGCGCAGGGTTGCTCAATTCGCCGGAACTGCTGGCCAAACTCAACTACTCACGGACCTTGCCCGTGGCGGGCCTGCGACTGGGTTATGAGCTGCAATATGGCAGCGAACGGTTAAGCCGCGACGGCACAAACCTGGGCGGCTACGCACTGTCCAACCTGAACCTC
>JBIJDQ010000314.1:0-3709 GCA_044344025.1 Rhodoferax sp. | reverse complement strand
CCTGGCCCAACACAAGGCCCTGATGACCAAACTGGACGAGTTTTTGGCCAACATCGCCAAAGACAACCTCATCAAAGCCGACCTGGAAGACTTTGTGTCCCAGTGGTTTTTGGGCCATATCGCGAATGTGGATGCCAAACTGGCGGCTTACCTCAAGCGCTGACGCGGATCACGTTGTCTTCTGTAACCATGGCGATTAATACTGCTTCACTTCACCAGCTGGTTTAACTGAATGATCGGCAGCAGCACCGCCAGCACGATCAGCATCACCACCAGGCCCATGGCCACGATCAGCAGGGGCTCCAAGAGCGTGGCGAGCTGCATGGCGCGGCGCTGCACCTCGGTGCTGAGTTGTTTGGCGGCGCGTTGCAGCATCACCGGCAACTGGCCGGTTTGCTCGCCCAAACGGCAAAACATGGGCAACAGGCCCGGAAAACGCTTCTTTTGCGCCAGGGCTGAGGCCAGCGGCGCACCTTCGCGCACCAGCACCAGCGCATCCAGCGCGTCGCTGCGCATGGCACGGTTGGACAAGGTTTGGGCAGCCGCCTGCAAGGCCTTCAGAATAGGCACACCCGCAGCCGCCAGCATGGCCAGCGTGCTGGCGAAGCGCGCCGAGTTGTAGCTGCGCGACATCTTGCCAATGATGGGTAAATTCAGCCAGGCGGCATCAAATTTTTCATGAAACTGGGCGTTGGCCAAGGCCACCCTTGCACCAAGCACTCCGAAAACAAGAGCAATCAACATCAGCCAGCCGTAACTTCTGACAAAGCTGCTCAAGCCAATCATGAGCACAGTCAAAAAAGGCAGCGCCCGTTTGCTGCTGGCAAACACATTGGCCACCTGAGGCACCACATAAGTTACCAAAAACAGCACAATCACCACCGCCACCAAGGAGACGATGGCCGGGTAAAGCGCAGCACCAATCAGCTTGGATTTCAACGCCTGCTGCTCCTCCAGGTCGTCAGCCAAACGTTCCAGCACCAGACCCAAGTTGCCGCTTTGCTCGCCGGCACCAATCACCGCCACAAAAATGTCGGAGAACTCGCGTGGGTGCTGCGCCAGCGCTTTCGCAAAAGGGGCGCCACCGTTCACCTCGGCGCGCAACATGGCTACCAACTCACGCTCGGGGGCTTTTTCGGCCTCGTCTGACAGGCTGGTGAGGGCCCGCTCCAGCGGCAGGCCAGAAGACACCAAACCCGCCAACTGGCGCGTCCAAATGGTCAAGGCAGTGGTGCTGAACACCCGCTTGCGAAAACGACTGGTGCTGCCTGAAGTCTGGCTGGACTCGGCCTGCGCACTTACCGATTCCACCTTGAGTGGCACCAGGGCCTGGCCACGCAACTGGGCGCGCGCCGCCTTGGCGGAGTCGGCCTCAATCACGCCCTTGCGGGTGTCACCGGCGGCGCTGATGGCTTCAAAGGAATAAACAGGCATGGCGCGTGGAGCTCAGGGTCAGTCGCGCGTCACACGCAGCAGCTCGGCGCGTGAGGTCACGCCCCGGCCCACCAGGCGCTCACCGTCTTCACGCATCAGCACCATGCCAGCAGCCAGCGCGGCAGTGCGCACCTCGGCCTCGCTGGCGCGGTTGTGGATTTGGGCGCGGATGGCATCGTCAGTCACCAGCAACTCAAACACACCGCTGCGCCCGCTGTAACCGGTGTGGCCGCAATGCTCGCAGCCCACGGGCTGGTCGTCTTTTTTGCAATGCACACAGAGTTTTCGCACCAGGCGCTGGGCCAGCACACCGAGCAGGCTGGAGCTGAGCAAAAACGGTTCCACACCCATGTCGGTCAAACGCGTCACCGCACTGGACGCGTCGTTGGTGTGCAAGGTGGCCAACACCAGGTGGCCAGTCAATGAGGCCTGTATGGCAATCTGCGCAGTCTCGAAATCGCGGATTTCACCAATCATGATGATGTCAGGGTCTTGCCGCAGGATGGCGCGCAAGGCCTTGGCAAAGGTCAGATCAATCTTCGGGTTGACTTGGGTCTGGCCCACACCGGCCAGTTCGTACTCAATCGGGTCTTCTACCGTCATGATGTTGTTGCGTGTGGCATCCAGCCGACTCAAGCCTGCGTAAAGCGTGGTGGTTTTGCCCGAGCCGGTCGGGCCGGTCACCAGCACAATGCCGTGCGGTTGTGCCACCAGCGCCTCAAACCGGCGCAGCACCTCCCCTTGCATGCCCAGGGCTTCCAGACTCAAGCGGCCTTCGGACTTGTCCAGCAGGCGCAGCACGGCACGCTCACCATGGGCACTGGGCAGGGTGGACACCCGCACATCCACCGCACGGGTGCCAATGCGCAGGGAGATGCGGCCATCTTGCGGCATGCGCCGCTCGGCAATGTCAAGTTCGGCCATGATCTTGAGGCGCGAAATCAGCGCCGCATGCAAGGCCCGGTTGGGCTGCACCACCTCGCGCAGGGTGCCGTCCACCCGAAAACGCACCGATGAATGGCGCTCGTAGGGCTCGATGTGGATGTCGCTGGCACCGTCACGGGCGGCTTGCGTCAGCAGCGCATTGAGCATGCGGATGATGGGTGCGTCATCCGACGTTTCCAGCAGGTCTTCAATGGCTGGCAGGTCTTGCATCATGCGGCTCAGGTCGGCATCACTTTCGACCTCGCTGACCACGGCGGCGGCGCTGGATTCGCCTTGCGCATAGGCGGCGCTGATGCGCTGCACCAACGCCGCACTGGCCTGCATCTGCAAACTTGATTGCGGGTATTTTCGGCAGACTTCACTCACCGCTGCGGGCTGGGAGGCACTGTGCAGCCACAGCGTGAGGGCGCCCGCGTCTTCTTCCAGCAGCAGCTGATGCGTGCGGGCAAACGCATAAGGCAAGGGGTAACGCATGGTTTACTGACCCAAAGGCTTCAGGTCACCCGGCGTTGCCATGCCCGTTTTGCCTTGTGGGGCAGGCAACACGGGGGCTTCGTTGATAGGCACCAAGCTGCTGGGCGCAGGCTGCGCATCTTGCATGCCGCTGCGCATCAGGTCGTAGCGGTCCATCGACAGCTTGTCGATAGACCGTACGTCGCGCACCACCACGGGGCGCAAAAACACCATCAGGTTGGTTTTTTTACGGCTGCGGGCCTCGCTCTTGAACAAGTTGCCAAAAAACGGCACGTCACCCAGACCGGGTACTTTTTCCTGGTTACCGGCGTACTCGTCTTGCAGCAGGCCGCCCAGCACCACGATGGCACCGTCTTCGACCAGCACGTTGGACTCGATCGTGCGTTTGTTGGTGGTCGGGCCGCTGGTGGCGTTCAAGGTGGAGGCCAACACGTTGGAGACTTCCTGATAAATGGCCAACTTGACGGTGCCGTTTTCGCTGATTTGCGGCTTGACCTTGAGCGTCAGGCCCACATCCTTGCGCTCATAGGTGGTGAACGGACTGACCGAGCTGGTGCTGGTGCCGGTGTTGGCATACTGACCGGTGGGAAAAGGCACATTCTGGCCGATCACAATCTTGGCTTCTTCGTTGTCCAGCGTCAGCAAATTGGGCGTGGAGAGCACATTACCGCTGCCGGATTCTTCCAGAAAACGGGCTAAAAAACCCAGCACATAAACGCCGTTGGTGTTTTGCGCTGCACCTATATTCAGGCCCCGCGCGGGCGCGATGGTGCCTGTGGCCGCGCCCGTGGCCAGGTTGATGATGTTTTTGCCGCCCGTGCCAAAGTTGCTCCCCAGCAGGCCAATGACCCCGTCA
>JBIJDQ010000313.1:0-3718 GCA_044344025.1 Rhodoferax sp. | reverse complement strand
GTGAGTGGCGCCAGTACATTCCGACCACCGACAAGGTGGTGGCGATCATGAATTACTACTCGTCGGGCATCTTCAAGCATGAGCCACATCCGTTCAAGCCCACATCCCGGCAAAAGCACAACCCATTGCAGCGTTTGACTTACCTGGCGGTGCTCACCTTGCTGAGTCCGCTGATCTGGGTGACAGGCTGGCTGTATCTGTTTTATGCCGACTGGTCGGCCTGGGGTTTGAGTGCGTTGCAACTGGAGTGGGTGGCAACAGGCCACACCATTGGCGCGTTCTTGATGCTGGCCTTCTTGATTTCACACCTGTATTTGGCCACCACCGGGCACAAGCTGACCTCGCAGGTCAAGGCCATGATCACTGGCTGGGAAGAACTCAGTTAAGCCCGTCAGCAATCGTTTTTCATTTTCAATTTTTTCAGGAGTCAATCATGAAGTTTTCCAAAGTATTGCCGGTTGCAGCCTTGCTGGCTTTGATGGGTGCATCGTTCTCGGCGCAGGCCTATGACGCAGACTGGAAACGTGGGCGCATCTACTACCGCGCTGTCTGCACGACCTGTCACCTCGCAGCCCCCATTGGTTCGATCAATCCAAGCACCAAGACCAAGGCTGAGTGGTCTGCTTATTTGCAGGCCGACAAACATGCCAAGGGCAAGGAGGCCGTGAGCAAGTATGTGAGCAAGGCTTACCGCGCCAGCATCAAATCGGGCAACAAGGCGGCTGAGAAGTTCGCTGACACACCCGACCAAGAGTTGCTGGATGACATCAAGGCCTTTTTGATCAAGGGTGCCAAGGATGGAGATGCGCCTGCCAGCTGCAGCTAAAACCAGGCAGATTCAGCCACTGTTGTCCAGTGGCCAAGCGTTAAAACAAAAGGGCACTTGATTCAAGTGCCCTATTTTTTACTACCTAATAAGTAGCACCAAATGCTTATTCCATAAGGACCTGCGGCCAATTTCTTATAAATTGGCCACTCTCAGGTCATTTTTCAACGGTTCAGACGGTGGCATAGCCCGGATTGGGCAGTGCACCAATGATTTTTGGTGCATTGAGCTTGCGCCTGGACACCTTGCCACCACGCGCCTTGAGCCAGGTTTCTACCACTTCCCACACCATGGGGTTACCTGTGGTTCGGGCTTCTTCGGCCACAGGTGCCCAACCTGCCACCTTGTACTTTTTGTCGGCCTCAATCAGCTTGCCGCCAATGCGCATTTCGCTGATGCGTTTGCCCATGCTCTCCAGTGGGCTACAGCTGTAGCTCAAGCCACCCACACGCACCATGTCGCCACCCTGTTGGTAATACGGATCAGGGTTGAACAGGTTGTCGCACACGTCTTCGAGCACCGTCTTGATGGTGGTGCCGGTCATCTCTGTCACAGTGGCGTAAGAGTAGGTTGTGGCGGTCATGTCAAGCAACCATTCGCGGGTGATGGCCTGACCGGGCAGCAGGGTGGTGCCCCAACGGAAGCCCGGCGAAAATGCCAGGTCAGCGCCCTGCACTTCCATCAACGCATCGACCAGCAACTGGTCCCCCGTGCCGTTGAAGTTGCCACGGCGGTACAGCGTGCCTTCGGTCACGCCCAGCTTTTCGTTGAGTTTGGTTTCATACGGTGCACGAATCTTGGTGATCAGCGCGTCCATCTCTTTGTCGGCGGGCAACATGTTGGCAAAAATGGGCAGCAACTTGTAGCGGAAGTCGGTGACTTTTTTGTCCTTGACATCAAAGTCCAGAACACCCAAAAACTTGGCATTCGACCCTGCATTGGTCACCAGGGTTTTACCACCCTTGTTGCTGATAACACTGGCCACCGGCATGCCGTCATGGGTATGGCCACCCATGATGGCGTCAATGCCGCTCACTCGGCTGGCCATCTTCAGGTCCACGTCCATGCCGTTGTGGCTGATGACCACCACCACCTGTGCACCCTTGCCACGGGCTTCATCGACCATCTTCTGCATGTTTTCATCTTGAATGCCAAAAGCCCAGTCCGCCACCATGTAGCGAGGGTTGGCAATCGGGGTATACGGAAAGGCCTGGCCAATGATGGCACAGGGCACACCGTTGATTTCTCGGATGACGTAAGGCTTGAAAACGGGGTCACCAAAGTCATTGGTCTTGACGTTTTGCGCGACAAAATCAACCTTGCCGGCAAAGTCTTTCTCCACAATTTCTTTCACGCGTTCCATGCCCAACGTGAATTCCCAGTGGCCGGTCATCACATCCACGCCCAGCAACTTGCAGGCATCCACCATGTCTTGACCATTGGTCCAAAGGCTGGTGCCTGAGCCCTGCCAGGTGTCACCACCGTCAAGCAGCAGTGCGCCGGGGCGACTGGCCTTCATGCGCTTGACCAAGGTGGCCAGATGCGCAAAACCACCCACCTTGCCATAACGCTTGGCGGCCTGCTCGTAATCCAGATAGGTCAGCGCGTGGGCTTCGGCCGTGCCAGGGCGCACTTTGGATACTTTCAGCAGATGCTCACCCACCAAATGCGGCAGGTTGCCCTTCATGGAACCCACACCCATGTTGATGCTGGGCTCGCGGAAATGAATGGGCTTGAGCTGCGCATGGCAGTCGGTCATGTGCAGAAACGACACATTGCCAAATTTTGGAATGTTATACAAGCCATTCACTGCGGTGGCTGCATCGGCCTGGGCGTATGTGCTCAGCCCCATGCCCGCCATGGTGCCAGCACCCAGCACCTGAAAAAATTCACGTTTGGTCAAATTCATTGTGTCATTCCCGTTATAGAAAACCAAAAAGCCCGGATAAACCGGGCCGCAGAAAAGATAAAAGGCTTACTGGTTGACTGGCGACTTGGCGTCAAGCAGGTACGCCATCAGGTCACGCACCTGGGCTTCGGTCATGATGCCCTTGTGACCCGCGCGCGGCATGACTGAGCAGGCGTTGTAGGCCTTGGCGTTCCAGATCTTGCCCCAGGTGTACTCAACAATGGCCTTGGAGGCCGGGCTGGTGGGGTCCGCAATCACACCCCGTGTTTTGCCGTAGCCGGTCAGGCTTGGACCAATCGTCCCGAAGGAAATTTCCTTGGGGTCAAGTTGGTGGCAGTTGTAGCAGTTGCCGCCGTTAGGGGTTTCAGCCGTGTCGGTGTAGGTCAGGCCGCGTCCGCTTTGCGCCAAGGCTTCGCCCTTCTTGAAGTCACCCATGAACTTGCCGTCAGCAGGCCACTTGATGGTTTTTAATTGCGCGTCTTGCAGCGCTGAGGCCGTGTCCTGGTCCAGGGGCTTGCCTGCCACATCTGCTGAAGTGCAGGCCACGTTGATGGCTTCTGGGTCCAGCACGGAAACTTTGACAATGCCTTCGTCACGGAAAGAGGCTTTGACGATGTCTGCCGTGATTTTGTCCAAGTCAGCTGTGCTGGGTCCTGACGCACATCCGGCAAGCACTGCCGCCGCGATCAGGGAAAGCGCAATTAGATGTTGTTTCTTCATGAAATATCTCCTGTGCGATCAGCGCTTGAGGGCTGGGGCAATTGACTTCGAACCCTGGCTGTTCACACCCAAGTAGGTGCCCAAAGCCACCGTGGCATCGCTGGCAAAACCGGGGTAGGGAAAACGCTGCTGGCGATAGCAGTCATTCAGGCGCTGCTGCATGCCCCACATTTGGCCGTTGGAAACCCGGTATGCAGGCCAGGCTGCAAAGCCAATGCCATCACCTGGGTTCTTCGTCAGGTTGGGTAAATCCTGCAGGCGAA
>JBIJDQ010000027.1:0-12871 GCA_044344025.1 Rhodoferax sp. | reverse complement strand
GGTTGTGAACGTTTTACCTATTTGGCCAAAGGGGTGCCTAAAAGCATGGGCTACTACAGCGCGCCGGACGAGGCAATGGAGTCGGCCAGTGAGATGGCACCCTGGGCACGTCTGGCACTGGAGGCCGCTTTGGCGGCTCGTCAACCGAAAAGCAAGCGGTCAAAGAATTGACATCAACAACATCAGTCATGAAACCAAGCGCCCCCGTCAACTTATCGGATTTGTTGGACGCCTTCGAATGGGTCAGTGCTGCAGCAACACTGGAAAACTTAGGCTACGTGTCTCGTTCGACTGGCAAAACGTACATCACGTCACGTGAACTTGACGTGGGAGACGAATTGCCTGATGACATCGATGATGGTCGTGAATATGTTGCGGTGCCGCACAAGAACGAACTTAATCTGGGCCGACATCTTGCTATCAGTTTTGCCGAAGATGAGCTTCCAGAGTCATCAGATGCGGTCCATGCTTTCTTTCGTCAGCGTGGCGCTTATGGCCGATTTAAAGACCTGTTGGAGCGAGAAGGCTGCCTGGAGGCCTGGTACCAATATGAGATGCAAGCGGTCCAAGATGCGCTGCGCAATTGGTGTCGTCAAAATGACATCACCGTAATCGGGTGAAATTATTTAAGTCAACTTGTCTGGCATGTTTTCCCGTTCTGTGACCAAGGGCCACTGCGCCAAATTCAGACACCATGGCTTTGCAGCCAGACTTCAATTTGGTGAAGTGCGAGTTTGCCCAGGTTTGGCACCTCTTTCAAATATCCTGAGTGCATCATTGTCCGAACCTCGCTGGGCTTTGGATGCTCACCGGGTGGAAACTGAGCCAGCAAGTGTCTGCGTACGCGGGGAATCAGTGTCAAAAATGGGTATTTACCTTGGCAGGCTTCCTCGGCCCTTCGTTTTTTGACGAGCGTGACTATCTGTCGGGCTCTTTCAGCGGTCACTCCAAGTGCCAGTGCAATTTCTGCGAAGGACTTTCCATCATTGCGGAGTTTCTCCGCCAGTGCGTGCCGTTCATTCAATACAGGGTACTTGGACGCAATATTGGAATCCACCTGTCAAGCTCTATTGTTTTGCTGTGTGAATGCAATCTTCCCATGGCAGGACGTTGCAACCGCAGTGCGGCACTTCGACAGCCACTTTGGCTGGTTTAGCATCCTTGGCCGGTTTAGATGACGTTCTTGCTGGGGGTGTCGGCTGTATTTTTCTACTGGCCAAGCCTTCTGACGTTGCTTCCAAATTTGGAATCCAGCGCAAGAACGGTGTGAGGTCTGCAATATCGGCAATGTACCAATTCTTGGTTTTGGAGTCCCAGCGGGCTCCCAGCGCTTTGGCGGCATCTTTCTCGGCGAACGGGGTGACCAAATTGATTCTCATCGGCGCATTATCCTTGGCGCACTGCGCGACGACTTTTGTCCACACCAGACGCGTGAGGTTCCGTTTACTGGCAAAAAAAGAGCACCGGAACCATTCATGCCAATTAGTCGACGGTTTGCTGCACTGATGGGGCAAGTTCAGTCCCGCTCGCTCGGGCTTGCTTACAAACGAGTTAGCGATAGCGTTTTGAAATGCACCATGACCATCCGCTGTACGTCAACGTGACTCATATGACATCTGCCATTGCTCGGCAGCAGTTTTGTGCCAGCTTTCAGATTCGTTCGCGGGGAAAATTCATTGAGGTGGTCCACAAAAGCCTGGCCAAAGGAGCCCAGGCGATGCGTTGATTGCTCAGGCTCAGGCTTGGCAACAATACTGATTTCGCCAACACTGTCGATTTGCAGCGGCATAACCAACTCAACACCACATTGCGCAGCCAGTTCCTTAAGTGCTCTGATTAGCGCGGACTCTCGCAATGCCGCGTGTTGTGCGGTGGTAATTCGACCATTGGCCAGCTGTTCGTCGGCCTGCGCCAGATGATTGACCGCTGCGATGAACTTCAATGACATTTTCAATCCCAAAATTTGCCGCAATTTTAAAATGCGACGCATGGGCACCAATGCGTTTTCTCATCGGCAAGAGTGTGATAGATTGGACCCGGGTTAAAAGCCCCCTCGTTTTGCCTCCCTGAACGAGGCCCGTAAGGGTTACACCCGGCCTAAAGCGCCGGGTTTTTTCTGGTCATTCGAACAATGTGGCCATTGCTTTCGTGCATTTGACCGCCAGAAGTGGCCTAGCGACCACGGCTAAAGATTCGGGATGGATGAAAGCGGCTCAATTTTGGAAGGCGCTTTGTTGATGTTTTGCAGCGTTTGAACAAAATCACGCGCTTGTTGACGCTGATTTTCGGTAAAGGTCTCGCCTGCATCACCCGTGAGAAGCACTTCCAGAAGTCCAGTCAAATGAAGCTGAAACTGCTCGTAGTGGGGATGGGTAGCCATGAGTGAGCCGACGATGGCCATCAGACCGGCCTGGGTGGCGACAAGGGTATCGAGTTCGGCTTGTAAATCTTCGTTGTTCATTGGACCTGGTTGCATGAATTATTTGTCATCAGGAACCGGGCGTGCTTGCTGCATGGCGGCTTCCAGCGACTGTTTGACTTGTTGTTGAATTTGCTGGCTTTGCTGCTGTGGTGTGGCACCAGGTGTGGTTGCCGGCACACTAATTTGGCTGTCCGTTTGGGGCTTGCCCGAAATCACCGAGGTAGCCCCGAACTGTTTCTTGACCAGCAAGCCCGTGATGGCCACCACGATGAGCAGCCCCAGGATGCTGAGGATGGCTTTCATGTAATGGCGCCAGACAAGGTCATGCCGGATTTACCGGCGCCAGTGACCGTGGTGCCCACTATAACCACCGCCCCAATACCCGTAGCCCAAATTCAGGCTGATGGGTGGGTAGTAAGGGCGTTGCACATAAACGGGGTAATCCTGCTGGGTCACCACCACGGTGGTCGGCTGTGCATATACGGGGTTCTGGTAAGTCACAGGGGCAGTCGGAGGCACGCCTTGCATGGTCGCACCGACCGGGGAAATCCGCAACTGGACTGTCGGCCCCGGGTTGTTGGGCATCTGGACCGAATACTGCTTGCCTGCAAATTCGTAGACTACGTTGTAGGCCACAGTCCGGTTTTCATAAAAAGTCTGCATGCTGCATCGCTGCACATTTTTGGTCTGGGACATGGGTTGACCTTCAATGTTGTCGCCCAGAATGGCACCGCCCATGATGCCAATCATGGTGGCTGCGGCTTTGCCGCCACCGCCGCCAATGGCATTGCCCATGGCACCACCGGCGATGCCACCCATCAGAGCACCTGCACCAGATTTTGGCTGCTGAACAGATACCTGCTCAGTGGTGCACACGTTTCGGGGTTGACCGACCTGCTGGACGATGGGCGTGGACGAGAGCACTCGGCCAACCTCTTGGGCCATGGTCAATCCGCATGAGAGCAATGCTGCAGACACAAGGAGTAGTTTTTTCATGATGGTCCTCATTGGAGGTTATTGGTGCTGTCTCTCTTTGGGTGCGGGATGCCTCGAAAGTTCAGCAGACCAATGCAATGAGCAAGTGTTCAATAAACGGATACCACTGGATGCCGGTTGACCCAGCCAAGCCGGTCAATCTAGCGATTCTGGCTTGATGCTGATGTCGGTCGCGGGCTTGTCAATATCTGCGGCTGACAGGCATTGGGCATGTATCCCCTTGTCAAGCAAAAGCCGCCTCATGCTTTTGCCCAACCGACGGCGCAGTTGCAGCTCATCCGCCCATGCATAGCCATCAATCTCAGGCGTGGTTTGCTTGCTCACATAATGTTCAAAAAAGCTGGTGCACCGCAGGTCATCGAGTTGGGTTTCTTTGGTCGTGGTCCGCACCCAAAATAAATGAAGGTCTTTGCCTGGGTAGTACGCGTGCCGACCAAGGTCAGTCAAACGGTTGGGTGCAAATGTGAGTCCAAATTCCTCTCTCGCCTCCCGAAGGGCGCAGTTTTTTGGGTCTTCACCTTCATCAATGAGCCCTTTGGGCAAATCCCACAGAGCGCTGCCTGTGGAATGACCGACCAGCAGTTCACCCCATTCGTTAAGAACCAACAGACCACAAGACAGCTTTGCTTCACTCATCGGGGCATGCTATCTGTTATGGTCGACGTTCTCAACCCAACCCTTGCTTCTAGAAAGAAGCAAGGGATGCCCACCACAGCCGCAACCTCATGCCGATTTCAGTGGTGTATCCCATGGTCGGCGCTCTCAGTTGGCCCTCTGAATCGACGACCACAAACGCAGGCACTGCCTTGAATCCAAAGGCATGGGTCGCTTGCCCGCTCTCGTCTACGCCCGTGTTCCAGGGCAATTCCTGTTTCTGAATGACCTTTCGCACATTGTCTGCCGGGCCTGACTGCATAGCCACGGTCAACACGGGCCAGTCTGCTGTCAAACGGGTAATGCTGTTCTCTTCTGTGCGGCAAATCGGACACCAGTCAGCCCAGAAGTGCAGGGCAACGGGTTGGCCAGGATGCTGGGCACGCCACTGCTGCAATGTGAGCTTGGTTGATGAGCCGTCAGGCAGCAGCATCACAAGCTCAACATCGGGTGCTTGTCCGATTGGCACGTCCCGAGTCTGCCAGGCTTGGACGCAAACCAAGACGACCCCCACGAGAGCAATTGTGCGCAAATGGCTTTTCCAGTGGGTGCGCCAGTGCTCGCAGGTTCGGTTAATCAAGCGTCGGAACAAATTTGTCTTCAAAATCGGCAAAGTGAGTTTCCGGAGAGTATGACTTCGGAATCACCGGAAGCGGAGTCAAACTTGTCGAGCCCAAGGTCCCAAAGTTAACTTTTCAAGCGAACTGATATTGCGTTCAAATCTTGCGCAGGCCAGCAGGGAATTTTCAATAAATCCGGCACGTATTCCGAAGGCGTACTGCGCACGCGCCATGTCAAAAGGCTGGCTGAGCACCAGTGACGTGGTTTTATCCAGAGCTTCGGTGACTTTCGCCGCGTCGGTGTGTTGCAAGTAGTTCATGGTGTGCTCCTTTAGGACCAATTTGAGCCGAGCACCAGACCGCGTGACGGTTCTTGACTGCGTTTGTCAATTTCGCGCATTCTGCGTTCAAGGTCGCAGGCATCGGCGGATTCTGAGAGGTATGCGTTGTCAAGGTCTTTCTGGGACCAGATATGGGGTGTGAGGGCTTTGATGAGCCGGGTAACCATGGACATGGTGAGTCCTCCTTTGAGTTTGTAAATTCAGTATAAGGGTTTACCCTATGTTCTGTGATGACGGAGTTGTTTCAGAGGCACTTGCCCTTGGTGGTGGTGTGCCATTTCGACCAACTTCAGGGAGTCAATCTCAGTCGAAACTGGGCAGGTTTTGGATACGGACATCATTTTTCGAACCTGAGCTATAGTGAATTTCGCTTGTTTGTCCAGGTCAAGGGCCAGATAACCAAATTGGAGTCTGCATAAACTGGAGTTCAGATGGGTGTCATCGGCAATATCTTGTGGTTCATATTCGGTGGCTGCCTGATGGGCCTTGGATGGTGGCTTGCAGGGTTGCTGGCTGCCATCACCATCGTTGGCATTCCCTGGGCGAAAGCCTGCTTCGTCATTGGTCAGTTTGCCTTTCTGCCGTTCGGTAAAGAAGCCGTTAGCCGCAGAGATTTGAACAACAAGGACGATATCGGGACAGGCGCTCTAGGCCTGATTGGTAACGTTATCTGGTTCATCTTTGCAGGCATTTGGCTTGCCATCGGGCACTTGGGTTCGGCGCTTTTTTGCTTCATCACCATCATTGGCATTCCGTTTGGCATTCAGCACATGAAGCTGGCCCTGATTGCTCTGGCACCCATTGGTCAAACCATTGTTGCCAAAGGTGTTGCAGCGAGAGCAGGGCGTTCGTGACTTCGATGAGTCGGTGTCCGACAGGACTAGACATGACCAGGCTTGGCCAATTCGAAGCGTCATCGTTTTTCAAACTTGGAGGTCCCTGTGAACATCCGAAATTTGTTTGACAACGCGGCACCGCCCGCCACCGGTGAACGCTTCAACGTGCTGCTGGAGCACAAGAATCTGGTCATTGAGCGGATTTGCAGTTCTGCCGACATACCGCTGACCCAATACGTTCAAACCCAGGACGAGTGGGTACTGCTAGTCCGGGGAACTGCAGAAATCGAAATAGACGGCAAAACCGAATCACTCAAGTCGGGAGACTATGTTTTTCTGCCCGCTGACACGCCGCATTGCGTGAGGAAAGTGTCTGAGGGGGCGTTGTGGCTGGCTGTGCACCTGCATCCGGGATAGCCTAACCGTCATTTCCAATCAGGTTGGTGCCTGGGTTAGGGTCGGTTTGTTCCGGGGTATGAGCAAGCCACCTTGCGCAATGCACAGAATTGGCCTCCAGGATGGCTCGTGCTTCCAGATTTTGGCGGGAAAAGTGCCTGGCTTTGGACTCCAGCCCTGAGGAACGAACTCGTACTGCCAAAAATTGAGCTCACCCGCGCAAACCTTGACCACATACCGGAGCCCATCACCTGAACTGTCGACAAAGATTTCAACCTCAACCAAAGTCGGCTGCGACGAGTCGTATGCCCGAATTGCATCCTCAATATTGGGACCCGCCTGGGTTTCAGCGAAGCCAATCAACGCAAAAAATGCGGCGGCCATCAATGGAATTGGCGACCACAAAACGATGGATAGGAAAGCCAAAAGGGCGGAAAAAACCAACAACCCGTGGTGAAGATGGCGGGCAAGTCCTGAAACAACGGCAGGCCTCAAGCGTTCGATTTGCTGCTCAAGGGTGCATTGATTCATCGTTGGTTGCCAAACTCCACATGAGTTGTGGGTCTCCACATCTCCTTGCGACCCGTAGCGCTACCTCACCAAAGAGCCGAGTCACGCATGCCCATGATTTGGCGTCGGTGCCGGTTGTGAAGCCATGCCTTGGCAGCACCCGTAACTGCGGCGGCACCAAGACCGACAGCTGCTAACAGACCGATTGACGGCCATCCGCTCAAGCCATCTAAAACCCACAGAATGCCAGCCCCTGACAGGGTGGTCAATGTGCCTATTGCGCTAATCAGCTTTGTCTCTTTTTGCATTCGTTGTCCCTGTTCTTTTAGCAATGGTACGTTGACCGCAGACTTATCGTAATGCCAAGCGGGTGTCTGCGTCTTTCACGCAAACGAGGTAACCGGGGTAACAAAAAAGCAATTGTGGACTGGTCCAGGTTACGGTGCAACCCTTACGCTTCAGAGTCAATAGTCGTCACGTTTACGATAGCCCATGAATGAAATCAAGAATCTTGAGAGCCTTGGCCTGGTGTTGCCCAGTCCGCTTTACATCGTGGGTGCCATTTTGTTTGGCATCGTTGGCTACCTTGCTTTCAAAAGAGGGCGTAAAACAGCATCATCAACCCTGACCTGGACTGGTGTTGCGTTGATGCTTTACCCATATGCGGTATCTCAAACCTGGCTGTTGTGGCTCGTTGGCGCAAGTCTAAGCGGATTTGTATATGCCAAATGGGAGTAAGACAAGTGGTGCCAATGCGTTCAAGCACGAACTGCCCTAGTATGACCCCATGCCAACTCCGATTCATCGTTTCGACACGCCAGCCTCCACCCAGAATTGGCTACCCATCAACGATGGGGTGATGGGTGGCGCATCAAGCAGTCAAATGCGTTTCGATGTGGCTGGTCACGCTGCCTTTGAAGGTGTGGTTTCTCTTGAAAACAATGGAGGTTTTGCCTCGGTGCGTGCCTCTCTCGAATTGGGATGCGCGAACACCGTGGCCTATGTGCTGACAGTCTGGGGTGATGGTCACACCTACAAGCTCAATTTGCGAACAGATTCTGGTTTTGATGGCGTGAACTATCAGGCAGCCGTCACGCCTGCATCAGGTCTATGGACCCAGGTAGTGCTGCCATTGGCTACTTTTGACCCCAACTTTCGGGGCAGGAGAGTGCTAGGGGCACCACCGTTGCAACCAGCGGAGGTCAAACAGGTTGGGCTCATGATTTCAGACCGGCAAGCAGGGGCGTTTCGGCTGCTGGTAAAGACCCTCGAAGCGGTTGACCATGTGTAGCTTGTATCGGGCAACTCAATGAGCATGACGGCCTGGTCGGTGTTGGTGGCTTCTCTGGCGTTTGCGCCGGTGTTGGTGCTTTTGGGCTTGTGGTGGCTGCGTCGAGAACTTACCCCAAAACGCTTGTCTCACCCCGAAAAGCAGGATGCTTTTGTGCCACCTTTGCAGCAATTGCGTATCCCCACGCAAAACCAACGCAGTCTGTTTGCGCAATGGCTGCCGCAAACAGGGTCTGACCAACCACTGGGTGTCGCCGTTCTCATGCATGGTTGGGGCGGCAATGGCAGCCAACTCCTGCCCGCAGCCAGAGTGTTGCACGCGCAAGGCTGGAGCGTCTTGCTGCCCGACGCACGCAGCCATGGACTCAGCGATACGGACACCTACAGCTCGTTGCCGCGTTTTGCCGAAGACCTGGATGCAGGATTGAACTGGTTGCTTGAATATGAAGTCGCGTCAAAACACCGCTTGGTGGTGTTGGGGCATTCATTGGGGGCGGCAGCAGCCATTTTGTGTGCATCCCGGCGCACGGATGTGTCAGCAGTGGTCAGCGTATCGGCGTTTGCCCACCCTGAGCAAGTCATGCGGCGATGGTTGGCTGAGTACCACATCCCATTCTGGCCGATGGGCTGGTTGGTGAACCGCTACATTGAGCACGTCATCGGGCACCGGTTTGATGAGATTGCCCCGATTTCGCGTATCGGGTTGATTGCTTGTCCGGTGCTTTTGGTGCATGGCAGCCGGGACAACATCGTGCCGCTGGACTGTGCGGTGCGATTGCGAGATGCGGCAGCCAAGGCGACTCTTTTGGAAGTTGCGGGGAGTCACGAAAGCTTTGACGACACGGATACCCTTTACCGGCAGGTCAATCAATGGCTTTGCGCCGGGCAGGACAATGCGGCATGAAAAAACTAATTCTTCTCATCCTTGCCTGTGCACACTGGTCGCTTGCCCTGGCACAAGGCAGCGCAGCTGGTTCGTCATCCCAATCTCAGTCCCCGCTGACCACAATCGCGTCCCTGGACGTGCCACGCTACATGGGCACTTGGTATGAAATCGCCAAGTACCCCAACCGATTTCAAAAGAAGTGTGCTGCTGACACCCGGGCTGACTATCAGCTCCAGTCCAATGGGCGTGTTCAAGTCACCAATCGATGCCGCATGGAATCAGGCGAGATGAACGAGGCCGTTGGCGAGGCGCGCCAAATCGGGCCATCCACATCACCCAAACTACAGGTGCGATTTGCACCATCGTGGTTATCCCTATTGCCGTTTGTCTGGGGCGACTATTGGGTGGTTGACCTGGACGAAGGTTACCAACTGGTGGCTGTAAGCGAGCCAAAGCGCGTGTACCTGTGGGTCCTGTCGCGTACCCCGATGGTTGACCCCAACCAGTACGACGCATTATTGAAGCGGCTGAAGGCGCAAGAATTTGATTTATCCAAGTTGGAATTGACCAAGCAATAGATGCGAATCGAGCTTCACTTCGACATGAATTTGGAATAGACTGGCCTCCATGCGGTCTATTCAGGAAACTGTGGAAGGCGCACCATGAACATCAACGACGTTGTCCGAGCCAACACGGCAAAAACATACCTTGGCCTCCAGTCCAGCACCCAAGCTGCCGGCAGCGTGAGCTCTGCTGGTCAAGCTGGCCTGCAGAAAGCAGAAAAGCGAATCCAGTCGCAGGTTGACATCACCACGGCACAACTGTCTTCGTTCGGAAAACTCAAGTCCTCAGTATCTGGCACCCAGCTGGCTGCCCAAACGTTGGCAAATATGCCAGCGGCAAGCACAAGCACTGCTGTCAAAACGGCAACAGACGGGTTTGTCAGCGCTTTCAATTCGGCCATCACTTCCGCCAATGCCGCAGCGGCAGTGTCTGGTGAGTCGGCTGCATCCCGAAGTGCTGGCCGTGTGGCCAAGGATTTGACCGGTACCGTTTCAGAAAACACGGAGACGATTGCTTCGCTCAAGAAGATGGGCTTTAGCTTGCAATCGAATGGCACTTTGACGCTTGATGCCAAAAAATTCGATGCGGCCCAAAAAGCTGACCCAGCCAGCGTGCGGGCTACGCTGAGCAAAATCGGTCAGCAAGTCGACAAAGCTGCCACCCAGGAACTGGCAACCGCTGGCAATGTCAGCAATTCCATGGCATCCCTGAACCAGCGGGCGGCGGTCTTGAAGAGCCAGCAAAGCACCATTGCGTCATTGCAACAAGGGCCAACCACCAACCAGAGCAGCAGTTACCCCATGTATGGAGGCTTTGGGGCTGCCTCCTACCAAAACTTTTGATTTTCTGGCTCCGTCGTTCTGAGGCTGCTCTGTGCCGATGGTGTCATGCAAATGAGCCAATCGTTTGAGTTGCCGACCATATGAAATTTCCCCCCAAATATTGTTTTGCCATAGCCGGTCTGGTCTTGCTTGCCATGCAGCCCACACTGGCGCAGTTGCCAAAGCTTGACCTGACCATTGAGCTGCGACAGGTCGAAGATGTTCAAAACACGGGCTACACCGTCAGCACAAAACCCAACAACTCATTGCTTGCGCCACAAAGCGTTCAGGTGCGCAATGGTGAAAAAGCCAGCCTGAGCATTGGGAAAACCATGACCATGCAGTGGGTCCAATCAGTTAACGCCCAGAGTGCCTCGTTGTCCACCTCAAGTGCAATGGCCAGCAGCAACACAGGTGGTGTGAGCCATGCCATCACTACGATGAAGTCCGGCACATCCATCAAAGTTCACCCTAGCTGGCCTGGCAAAAATCAAGCGGTCACTGTTGAAGTCGAGGTTCAATCCGACACGGTAGAAGCCAGAAACGGTGCGGAGCTGCCAAATCAGTCTCATACTCAGGTGGCCACCACGGTGAGTGCCTCCTTGGGCCAGTGGGTCACGATAGCGTCGACTGGTGCAGGTCAAAGCCAGCAGGCAGGTGTTTATGGTACGTCCGGGGGCAGTGATGCCCGGCGCTTGCTTCAGATTCGGGTGTTGTCGCCATGAGCAACGGTGTGTCAGAGGCCATCCTCAAATTGGTGGCCTCAGTGCCGAAGTCTGGTGAACATGAAAGCAGTTCACCAGAGGCGCGGGCTCGCGTGTTGGCTCGCGCCGCAGCAAGAACCAGCGCGGGTATTTCGGGCGGTGCTGCCCTTGTGCCAGGCCCTTTGGGGCTATTGAGTCTCTTGCCCGACATGGTTGGCGTTTGGAGAGTTCAGACTCAAATGGTGTCCGATATTGCCGCTGTTTACGGAAAGACCGCAACGCTGACCAAGGAACAGATGGTCTACTGCCTGTTTAAGCATACTGCCGCACAGTTGTTGCGCGATGTGGTCGTGCGCTCAGGTGAGCGCTTTCTGGTGCGCCCGGTCAGTTTGCGCATGATGCAAAGCCTGGCAGCAAAAATCAGCATCAAAGTGGGACAGCGCGCCATTGGTAAAACCGTGGCCAGGTATGCGCCGGTGATTGGAGCTATTGGTGTTGGTGGTTACGCTTACTATGACACCAAAGGGGTTGCCAAGACGGCAATTGAGCTGTTTGGCAACGAGGTTATTGTGCTTGACGGGGAGTCAACTGACCTCGCATGATTTGTGGACAAAAGATGTGGTCAGAGTGCCTGTTTTTTGAGCAACGTCGGCAAACCCATAGCTGGCATCAGGTTCGACGGTTATCCAATAAGTTGTCCACAGATTCATCCACCCTTTTGAAGGGCAACTATTGAGGCGCTTTCAAGCCACTTGGGTGAGCAGTGGGCAGGCCGAAATTGTTCAAGCCGCTTAGCCAGCAAGGTTGAGACCCACCACGCCCAGCACAATCAGTCCAATGGAGGCGACCTTCATTGGAGGCAGTTGCTCTGCAAATACAAAATACCCAACGACTGCCATCAGTGCGGTTCCGGCACCTGACCAAATGGCATAAACCACGCTGACCTCCATGCGCTTGAGGGTCAACGACAGCAGATAGAAGGAGACGGTGTAACCAACAACGGTCAGGATTGATGGCAAAAGACGGGTGAACCCATCAGACGCTTTGAGTGAGGAGGTGGCAATCAGCTCAAAAAAGATGGCTGAGGCGAGAAGCAGGGCGCTTTGCATGATGTTCCTTTGGCATTGGTAGTCAGTCACAGATTTGATTGCGGCCGAGAATGAGCCTGGCAACACAGTTGACCGGCCACTAAAACTGCGTCAAGCTACCGGCTAATCACCAGCTTTACGCCCAAACCGACAAATACAGTCCCCGCAATTCGGTCAAGCCACAAGCCTGCATTCCCATTTCGATTGAGCCATCGTCCCACCTGGCCAGCGAAATAGCCCAGTAGCCCAAACAGGATACAGGCCTGCAGGGTAAAGGTGACACCCAATTGGACAATTTGCCATGGTGCGTCACCTCGACCGCTGGAGACAAACTGAGGCAGAAAGGCAAGGAAAAACATCACAACCTTCGGGTTGATAGCGTTGGCGAACAGCCCTTTGCCAAACAATTGCAGCGCTGAGGATTGAGGACCGGCATCTTGTTGAGCATTGATACTGCCTTTGCTGCGTAGCGCTTGCCAGCCCAGATAAATAAGATAGGCACCGCCAACAAGTTTGAGCCCCATGAATGCCAAAGGTGATGCAGCAATCAGGGCACTGATCCCCAGCGCGGCAAGCAAGGTATGGCTCAGGCAACCAATACCACAGCCCAATCCAAATGCCATGCCCAGCTTTCGACCTTTTGAGGCGCCGATAGACAACACCAACAGGTTGTCCGGTCCAGGTGACAGCGTAATCAGCAGTGAAGCGCTGAGGAAGCCAAAAAATTGCTCGGGTGAAAGAATCGTCATTGCGTGGGGAAGGGAAATGCCAGGGGGAGGGTAATGTAGCTTTCGAGTACCTGT
>JBIJDQ010000311.1:0-3747 GCA_044344025.1 Rhodoferax sp. | reverse complement strand
TGTTGCACCGCCTCAGGCAGTGTTGCACCCAAGCCCAGGTGCGCGGCAATCGCACTTGAGAGTGTGCAACCGGTGCCATGGGTGTTTGGCGTGTGAATGCGCGGGGCACGCATCCAAAGTGGGGGGTAGCCCGGCTCCAGCAACAAATCTGTCACCGTGTCGCCAGCCAAATGACCGCCTTTAAGCAACACCGCGCGTGCGCCGCGACCGATGAGTTCAGCCGCAGCCAGCGCCATGTCTTGCGGGCTAGTCAGGGGCCGCCCAACCAGCAAGGCCGCTTCATCCAGGTTTGGGGTGATCAGCATGGCACGCGGAAACATCTCAGCCACCAGCACGGCAATGGCCGGGTCGTCAATCAACTTGGCACCGCTGGTGGCGACCATCACCGGGTCAAACACCACGTGCTGCAAGCCGTGACGGTCAATGGCCTGGGCCACGGTGCGAACGATGTCAGGCGAATGCAGCATGCCGACCTTGACCGCGTCTACCCCAATGTCTTCCACCACCGCGTCAATCTGGTCACGCAGCACCTCGGGCGGCACACCGTGAATGGCCCGCACGCCACAGGTGTTCTGGGCGGTGATGGCGGTGATGGCCGTCATGCCAAAGCAGCCCAAAGCGGCAAAGGTTTTCAGATCTGCCTGAATGCCAGCACCGCCACCGCTGTCAGAACCGGCAATGCTGAGCACCCTGGCGTAATGATGAGTTTGTTCAATAATCATAGTGACCCACGCTTATTCGATAAGGACTACAGCCTGATTAGCCATAAAAACGCCGCAAAACGGCCTGGCTGGCTCAAAAAAATTGGCCAAAAGACTGGGCGGCAGCGCACGGGTCAGCGGCTGAACAGATGGCACTGACCACCGCCAGACCGTCTGCACCGGCAGCCAACACATCGCCCGCATTGCCTTGATGGATGCCGCCGATGGCCACCAGCGGCAACCTGGTCATGCCCCGCACCTGCCTTAGACCGGACAGCCCCCAAGGTGTGGCCGTGTCGGTTTTGGTGAGCGTGGCATACACCGGACTCACGCCAAGGTAGTCCACCGCCTGCCCACGGGCCTGCGTCACATGGTCCGGGGTTTCAACCGACAAGCCGATGAACACCTCTGGCGGCAGCAGTCGCCTGGCCACTGCAACCGGCATGTCCGACTGGCCCAGATGCAGACCCTGCGCGCCGCAGGCCAGCGCCACGTCGATGCGGTCATTGATAACCAGCGGCACACCAAAAGGCCCAAGCAAGTCTTTCATCACGCAGGCCAGAGCCACAAAATCCCGGGTGCACAGGTCTTTTTCGCGCAATTGCACGCAGGTCACGCCGCCTTGCACGGCGGCCAACACCACGTCGGGCAGGCTGCGTCCACGCAGGCTTTTCTCATCAGTGACCAGATACAAGCGCAAGGTATCAGGCCAGTTGACTTGCCTGGCAAAAGCGCTGCCCTGAAGCGACTTTTCCATCATCCGTGCGCTGCAACGTCGAGCTTGAGGTGCCGCTCAAAGGTGGACCCATCAAGCAACTGCAACACATCAAGCATGGCGATTTGCAAACTGCCCACACCTTGCCCGCGCGCCTGAACCTGTTGTGTGGCGACTTCACCCACCACACCCAGGTAAGCCATGGCCGACACCGTGGCCCGCCAGGCATCAGGTTGAACCGCGCAAAACGCACCCACCAAGGCGCTGGCCGAACAACCCACACCGGTGATGCGGGTCATCCACTCATGGCCGTTAGCCAAACTGGCGTGCCGCCCAGCTGAATCCAGCACATGGTCCACCGGGCCGCTGACACACACCACACCACCGCTGCGTTGGGCCAGGTCGCGGGCGTATTGCAATGAATCGGCCACATCCGCACCACTGTCCACACCACGAGTTTGGGCCGCACTGCCCGCCACACTCATAATCTCGGATGCATTACCCCGAATCACCGAAGGCATGGCGATGTTCAGCAGGGCCTTGATACTCTCATTTCTATAGCTTGTGGCGCCCGCTCCAACGGGGTCAAGCACGGTTTTAATGCCGCGCTGACTGGCCACCTGCAGCGCCTGGCGCATGCCCTCGATCCAATACGGCTCCAGCGTGCCAATGTTGAGCACCAGCGCCTGCGCGATGGCCGCCATGTCACGCACCTCTTCGTGCGCGTGCGCCATGACCGGTGAGGCCCCCATGGCCAGCAGAAAATTGGCGTTGTAGTTCATCACCACCAGATTGGTGATGGAATGCACCAGCGGGCGCTGTGTGCGCACTGCGAGCACGTCAGCCCAGATGTCAGAAGCAAGAAGTTCAGGGTTCACAGGCGGATCCAGATCAAACAAGGTTTCAGGGTGATCTGGATGGCACAAGCCCGGCACGCTTGTAAACGCTTTCCTACGCTGGCACGACCCAGATCAGGTTCTAAGAGTATTTCTCAGCCACCCAAAACGGGCGGCACCTCTAGCGGGTGGGATTATGACGGAAGAGCGACGCCGCCGGGCGAATGCAATTTGATGAAGTTTTTGGCCCGATGGGAAGTCTGTTCCCCGTTGCTTTTGATTGACCAAGTGTTTGCTTGACGGCCAGTCCGTCAAAGGCAAGGACGCGGTGGCTCATTGGCTGACAGCAAAGACTGCCACACACGCCGTCTGATGGAATGGCTTTACGCCGGCACCATCGCATCCCAGGCGGCCAGGGCTTCTGCCACCAGCATCAGGCCGGGGCCACCACCCATGTAGACACACACGGCCAACGCTTCTTCAAGCTCGCCACGGGTGCAGCCCAGGCGGTGCAAGGCTTTGACGTGAAAGGCAATACAACCGGCGCAGTGCTGGGTGACACCAATGGCCAGTGCAATCAGTTCTTTGTGTTTGGCGCTGACCAGGCCTTCGGCCATGGAAGCTTTGGCCAGTTGACCAAAACCCAACATGGCTTCGCTTTGGGATTTGCGAAACGGGCCCAGGTTGTCGTTGATGTTCTTCATCAGACCAATGGAATCAAATTCACTCATATCGTTCCTTCTTAAAAAATATTAACCAAATTTAGCAAACAGCTTGCTGTAGGGGCCCTTGAGCTTGCCAATGGCCTCCTTCGCGGCTGCCATGTCCTGGTTCATGACGGCAGCTTCCAGGGTGCTGACCGACTGGTTCACTGCGGTCATCAAGGCGGTGAACTCAGCGTTTTGGGTGAGGCTGGCAGGTGCCTGGGTGGTCAGGCGCCTGGCAAGGTAGCTCAAGGCACCGGTTTGTGCGGTCATGGTCAACAAGCCTTTAGGCTGTGCCAGGGTGGCATGGCCGTCAACCATGATGATTTCCATCTGCGCGTGGTAGGCATTCATGTGGTCGCTGAACACCACCACGTTGTTGCGCTGGCGCATGTCGGCCATCACCTCACGGGCGTGCTCCAGCGTGTTGTGTGCATCCGTCAACTGGTTGGCATTGACCTCGGCCAGGGCTTTGGTGTAAACCTTGGTCACTTCGGCCACCGAAGCAGCAAACGCCGGGTCGCGATCGTAGGGGGCCGCTGGCTTGGTACCAAACAGGGTACTGAGCTTGTCCCAGGCTTGTTGCGCTTGCGTCAGGGCTTGCAAGGCCTCGGGTTGTGACTTTCCATTGGTCTTGTACAGCGCCATGCGGTATGGCCCGTTGGCCGACTGCATGGCCTCGGTCACCGGGTCTGCCGCATGGGCCAGGGTTGCAAAGATGAAGGGAATTGCCAAACTGGCGGCTTTAAGCGTGGTGCTAATGCAGGTAGACATAGTGAATTTTCCGTGTT
>JBIJDQ010000312.1:0-3747 GCA_044344025.1 Rhodoferax sp. | reverse complement strand
CTGACCAGCCACCTGGACCAACTCACCGCGCAGTTGACTGTGGATGCGCAAAACGCACCCACGCTGCAAATGCCCTTGAGCGACCCCCGGCTGACCCGGCCCTATTCTGGTTACTACTGGCAAATTGACCCGGTGGCTGGCGGCGCAGAGGCCATGGGGGCCTTGCGTTCACGGTCACTGTGGGACCATGTGTTGACCTTGCCCCAACCCGTGCTGGCGGGGGGTGATTCACACCATGTGCATGTCGCCGGGCCCCAAGAGCAATGGCTCAACGCGGTGGTGCGCACGGTGCAACTGGCGGACACCCCTGGCCAGGCACCTGTCACCTTGCGGCTGATGGCGGCTGCCGATGAGCGCTTTTTGCTGGAGCCGGTGGCCGGGTTCAACGGCACCCTGTGGCTGGCGCTTGCCTTGTTGGCCACCGGTTTGGTGGTTGCTGCCGGGGTGCAGGTGTGGGTGGGTTTGGCCCCGCTGCGGGCGCTGCGCCGGGCCTTGGGCCAGATTCACAGTGGGAAAACCCAGCGCCTGGAGGGGCAGTTTCCCCTTGAGGTCACACCGCTGATTGCCGACTTTAACCAGGTGTTGGCTCAGAATGCGCAGGTGGTGGAGCGCGCCCGCACCCATGCGGGCAACCTGGCCCATGCGCTGAAAACGCCGCTGAGTGTGTTGGCCAACGCCGCCCAGGCCCATGGCATCGCCCCGTCTGAGTTGGCGTTGCTGGTGACCGAGCAGGTTGACATCGCCCGCAAGCAGGTGAACTACCACCTTGCGCGCGCACAGGCAGCCGCTGCCAGTCGCCTGCCGGGGGTCAAAACCGAGTTGCTGCCTGTCATTGCGGGTCTGGTGCGGGTCATGCAGCGCATTCACGCCGAGCGTGCACTCGATGTGCAGGTGGCACCGATGGCCGCAGAGCTTTGTTTTCGGGGCGAAACCCAGGACTTGCAGGAAATGTTGGGCAATTTGCTGGACAACGCCTGCAAATGGGCGCGTCACCAGGTGGTGGTGAGCGCCTGCCTGGAGGCAGGCGCGTCACCAGGTGGTGGTGAGCGCCTGCCTGGAGGCGCAGGGTCTGGAGATCTGCATTGACGACGATGGCCCGGGCCTGACCGACCAGCAGCGTGAAGTGGTGCTGCAACGTGGCGTGCGTGCCGACGAACAGGTGCCCGGTTCGGGCTTGGGTTTGGCCATTGTGGATGACTTGGCGCGACTGTATGGCGGCAGCGTGGTGCTGGTGGATTCACCAACTGGCGGTTTGCGTGTGATGCTCAGGCTGCCTGTCGCCGCGCATGCGACGGACTGACCCCTGACAAATTGCCCAAAGAGCAGCAGCCCACGCAGTTGCGGCCCTTGACCAAAATCTTCATCGACACATTGAAGATGATTGCTTACCGCGCTGAGATGGCAATGGTTGCCATGTTGAAGCGACACCTTAACAAGGAAGAAGAAGCCCGGGCTTTGGTGCGCGAACTGCTCATCACGGCTGGCGACAGCGAACTGGCGAGGTGACAAACACCTTGACTGTTTGCATTCATCGCACGGCCACTGCGGCGCACGACAGGGCGACTACAGCTGAAAGCCCCAGCCCAACTGCTCACCTGCGCTGCGCAGTACCAGCATCAACGCACCAACCAGCGCGCCTTTCGCCCACAACGCTGGGTTATGGGTGAAGGAATTCGCTCAATCCGCCTGCTTGCGCAAAAACGCTGGAATCTCAAAGTCGTCCATGCCGCCGCTGCTCAGCGCGTCGACCTTGGCAGCTGCGGTGGTGCGGTCGCGGGTGCGCCAGACGCTGGGGGTGTTCATGGCGCCGTAGTCCGCTTGCGTGCGGCCAATAGACGCACCACTTGCCATGCTGTTTGCCATCCCGCTGGCCATACCGTTGGGCTGGGCAAGGCTTACCGGGGTGTTCAGTGTGGGCACCTGAAAAGGCACATCGTGGGTGCCGGTGCGACGCTGTTCGGTCGGCATCACTTGCAGTTTGGGGCGTGCGCGGCTTAGGCCGGTGGCCACCACGGTGACACGAATCTGATCTCCCAAGTGGTCGTCATAAGCGGTACCGTAAATCACGTGGGCATCAGGTGACGCATAGGCACGAATGGTGTTCATGGCCAGCTTGGATTCGCTGAGTTTCAGGGAACCTTTGGCTGCGGTGATCAACACCAGAACGCCCTTGGCACCGGAGAGGTCAATGCCTTCCAGCAGCGGGCAGGCCACGGCTTGCTCTGCGGCAATGCGGGCGCGGTCGGGTCCTGCGGCCACGGCGGTGCCCATCATGGCTTTGCCTGGCTCACCCATGACGGTGCGCACGTCCTCAAAGTCCACATTCACATGGCCAGGCACGTTGATGATTTCGGCAATGCCGCCCACCGCGTTTTTGAGCACGTCATTGGCATGGGCAAAGGCTTCGTCTTGCGTGGCATCGTCGCCCAGCACTTCAAGCAGTTTCTCGTTCAGCACCACGATCAGGCTGTCGACATTGGCTTCTAGCTCGGCCAGGCCGCCGTCGGCGTTGTCCATGCGGCGTTTGCCTTCAAACTCAAACGGTTTGGTGACCACGCCCACCGTCAAAATGCCCATTTCTCGGGCTACGCGGGCAATCACTGGTGCTGCACCCGTGCCGGTGCCGCCGCCCATGCCCGCAGTAATAAACAACATGTGGGCACCTTCAATGGCTTCGCGAATATGGTCAATGGCCAACTCGGCGGCCTCACGCGCCTTGTCCGGCTTGCTGCCTGCGCCCAGGCCGCTGGTGCCAAGCTGGATCACGCGGTGTGCGTCGCTGCTGCTCAGCGCTTGGGCATCGGTGTTGGCGCAAATGAATTCCACGCCTTGCACGGCACTGGCAATCATGTGGGCCACGGCGTTACCGCCACCACCACCTACACCGATCACCTTGATCTGGGTGCCTTGGTTAAAGGCTTCTTCGTCGATGAGTTCAATAGACATGTTGTGCTCCTTTGGGGTCAATGTGTAAAAAATAACTAAAAAAATACGGTGTGACAGGTTGGTCTGAATGGGGCGCTGGGTCAATACATCGCCATCGCGGTTTGGGTCCTGCACGGTTGTGCCAAAGTGGTCTTTTCATATTCAAAAATTCCCCACAAACCAGTCCTTGATGGACCCAAAGGCGGTTTTCATGGAACCGTTTTTTTGCGCCACCTTGAAGCCGCGCAGGCGTGCCATACGGGCCTCTTCAAGCAAACCCATCACCGTGGCGGCGCGCGGTTGGGCCACCATGTCGGACAGCGCGCCCCGGTACTTGGGAATGCCACGGCGCACCGGTTTCAGGAAAATGTCTTCGCCCAGCTCCACCATGCCGGGCATGATGCAGCTGCCACCGGTGAGCACAATGCCGCTTGAGAGCATTTCTTCAAACCCCGACTCGCGCATGACCTGGTGCACCAGACTGAAAATTTCTTCCACGCGTGGCTCAATCACACCGGCCAGCGCCTGGCGGCTCAGCATGCGGGGCCCGCGGTCACCCAGTCCGGGCACTTCGACCTGAGCCTCGGGGTCGGCCAGCAGTTGTTTGGCGTAGCCGTTTTCAACCTTGATGTCTTCGGCATCCTTGGTGGGCGTGCGCAGCGCCATGGCGATGTCGCTGGTGATCAGGTCGCCGGCAATTGGGATCACGGCGGTGTGGCGAATGGCACCGTTGGTAAAAATCGCCAGGTCGGTGGTGCCCGCACCAATGTCCACCAGCGCAACGCCCAGTTCGCGCTCGTCTTCGGTCAACACCGACAGGCT
>JBIJDQ010000310.1:0-3748 GCA_044344025.1 Rhodoferax sp. | reverse complement strand
GGCAGGTGTGAATGGCCGTTCAAAAGCGATATCGTAGAAGAAGCCGTCCGCAATAACCGGCCCGATCACCATGCGCGCAGTCGGGTACAACTGCTTAATTGCGTGCCCCATCAGGTGCGCGCAAGAGTGGCGGATGATGTCCACCCCATCGGTATCTTTAGGGGTGATGATCTGCACCGTTGCGTCGGCGGTAATGGCATCACAGGCATCGACCAGCACGCCGTTGACGCGCCCGGCAAGGGTGGCTTTGGCAAGCCCGGTACCGATGGAGGCCGCGACTCCGCTCACCGTGGTTCCATGGGGGTAGTTACGCACCGAGCCGTCGGGCAGGGTGATGGCGATTTCAAGGGTGTCTACAACAGTGTTCATGGATCAAAACTCGTTTTGAATGCGCTTGTAGCCCAGCACCCGGCCATAGATGTTGGGGTTCTTGGGCACTCGATCGCTATCGGGTCAATGCCGTCTATAGCTGGGTAGGGTTGGGTATGTCGCCGTACACAGCAATCGGGTCGAAGGTCTTGGCGGTTTCCACAAACCGCAATGCACCACCGGGCACATCAACCGCCCGGTAAAAGCAACTGCGGTAGCCCACATGGCAACTGGCACCATTGCCCGCCACCCGCACGCGCAGCCACACCGCATCTTGGTCATCGTCAATGCGCATTTCGACCACTTGTTGGGTCAAGCCACTGGTAGCACCCTTGCGCCACAGCACCTGGCGGCTACGGCTGAAGTAGTGGGCTTCGCCGGTGGTTATGGTGCGTTGCAGGGCTTTGCGGTTCATGTAACCCACCATCAGTAGTTCACCCGTTGCCGCGTCGGTTGTGACGCAGGTAATGAGGCCGCTGACATCAAACTTAGGGGCCAACGCGGCCCCTTCTTCCACCTGCTCAATGCTGGTACGGACTGCAAAAGGTTCTGTGGTTTCAGGCATTGCGGTTACCGCGAGGGATGTTTATGGCTGCAAGTACTTCTTGGCGCATCTGTGCTTCGTTGCGGTACAAGCCCAGCAGGCGTTGGGTTACCGTGGTAGACCCCGGCTTGTAGGCGCCGCGCGTGGTCATGCACATGTGCTGCGCTTCAACAACTACTGCCAACGCGCGCGGTTGCAAGGCTTGAAAAATCGTGTCGGCAATCTGGCTGGTCAGGCGCTCCTGAATCTGCAGGCGCTTGGCGTACAGGTCTACCACACGGGCCAGTTTGCTCAGGCCCACCACGCGCTTTCCCGGTAGGTAGGCAATGTGCGCGTGCCCCACGATGGGCACCAGGTGGTGCTCGCAATGTGATTCAAACCGGATATTGCGCACCAACACCATGTCGTCGTAGTCCGCCGCTTCCTCAAACGTGGCGCTCAGTGTGGCTCTGGGGTCTTGCAAATAGCCGGAAAAAAACTCCTGGTAGGCCCGTGCAACCCGGTTGGGGGTGTCACGCAGGCCTTCGCGGGTGGGGTCGTCACCGGCCCAGCGCAGCAGGGTGCGCACAGCGGCTTCGACCTCCGCCAAAGGCGGGCGCTCTGTCATGCCCCCACCACAGCTTGGGCAAAGCCTTTTTCCAGCACTTCGCGTGGCATGTCTTTGCCGATGAAAACCATCTTGCTCTCGCGCACTTCCCCGCTGGCCCACGGCGTGCCAAGGTCCGAACCCATGAGCATGTGCACTCCTTGAAAGACAACACGTTGTTCAACGCCGGCGATATTCAATATGCCCTTGTAGCGCATGAGGCTGGCACCATGCACCTGCACGATGGCACTGAGAAAGTCTTCAATTTTTTCCAGATCCATGGGGCGTGTATCCCGGAACACAAAAGACGTGATGTCGTCGTCGTGTTCATGGGTCACGTCGCTTAAAAAGTCGGGCTCGATTTCCAAAATGGCGTTGAGGTTAAAGCCATGTATGTCCAAAATATGATCCAGAGTCGCGACGCCCTTGTGGGATTCGGCAATGCTGGCCCGCGGGTTCATGCGCGCCAGCCTTTGGCGCAGGGCTTGCACCTCGGCAGGCGTTGCCAAATCGGTCTTGGTCAGCAAAATGCGGTCGGCGAAGCCCACTTGCTCTTGTGCTTCGTGGTGCTCATCGAGCTGTAGCGGTGCGTGTTTGGCGTCCACCAGGGTGATGATGGCATCCAGCATGTAGTTCTGTGAGACATCTTCATCCACAAAGAAGGTCTGCGCCACCGGTGCCGGGTCGGCCAGGCCGGTGGTTTCAATCACCACCCGGTCGAACTTCACCGTGCCTGCTTTGCGCTTGGTGGCCAACTCGCCCAGAATGCGAACCAGGTCACCGCGCACGGTGCAACAAATGCAGCCGTTGTTCATTTCAACAATCTGTTCGCCCTGGTCTTGCACCAGAAGCTCGTTGTCGATGCCGGCCTCGCCAAACTCATTCTCGATGACCGCAATGCGGTGGCCGTGAGGCTGCTTGAGGATGTAGTTGAGCAGCGTAGTTTTGCCGCTGCCTAAAAAGCCGGTGAGGATGGTGACGGGGATTAAGGTATTGCTCATAGTTTTTCCACTTATTGGGTCTACTCCCCGCATTGCAGTTGTGGGGGGTGCTATAAAAATAGTAGTGAAAATAATTCGGTTCAGTTCAGCTTCATGCCGGCCACCAGTTGCGTCACGTTGTGGCGCATCATTTGCAGGTAGGTTGCTCCTGGCTTGTCGGGTGTGGACAGGGCATCGGCATACAGGCTGGCACCCACGGTGACACCGGCGTCTTTGCTGAGCTGCTCGATGAGCTTGGGGTTGCTCATGTTTTCCACAAAAACCGCGCGGATTTTTTCACGCTGAATCTGTTTGATCAGCTGGGCCACCTGCTTGGCGCTGGGCTCGGACTCACTGTTGACGCCTTTGGGTGCCAGAAATTGCACACCGTACTGCTTGGCAAAGTAACCAAAGGCATCGTGCGAGGTAATGACCTTGCGCTTTGCTGCAGGAATGGCAGCCATTTGTTCCTTGGTCCATGCATCCAGAGCCAGCAACTCTTTGCCGTACGCCTCGGCGTTGGCCTGGTAGACCGCAGCGCCGCCTGCATCGGCCTTGCTTAAGCCAGCTGCAATATTGCGGGCATAGGTGATAACGTTGAGCGGGTTTTGCCAGGCGTGGGGGTCGGCCTCGCCATGGTGGTGATGCCCACCGCCTTGATCGCCGGTTTTCAGGCCTTGGGAGGCTACAACCACCTCACCCTTGTAGCCTGAAGACTTCACCAGTTTGCCCGCCCATGGCTCGAAGCCCAGGCCGTTGGTGACTACCAGCTTGCTGCCCAGAATGGACTTGGCGTCGCCCGGGCGTGGCTCGAACACGTGGGCATCCTCGTTTGGCCCCACCAGGGTCGTGATGAGTACGCGATCACCGCCCACTACGCGCACGATGTCGCCCAGAATGCTGAAACTGGCAGTTACCGGCAGCTTGTCTGCGGCATGGGCGTGGCCGCCCAGCAGGGCAAGTGCGGTGGCGCTGGCGAGCAAAAAACGCCGTGGCAGCGAGGTGAGTGCGAAAGTGTCCAGGTGATTCATGTGGGAAGTCCTTTAAAGGGTGGTTGAATTTGAAGTAAGCAATGGCCTTGGCACGGGCTCAAGCGACGCGGTGCCAGGTGGCACGCCAGCGTGGCAGCCAGCCGCCCGGCGCAAGCACAAGAGAGACTGCGTAGAGTGCTCCGGCACAGCCGATGATGGTGGGGCCGGAAGGCGTATCAAAGTGGTAAGACAGCAGAAGCCCGGCTACACCGGCCAAAGCAGCTTGCGCGCTGGCGTT
>JBIJDQ010000309.1:0-3762 GCA_044344025.1 Rhodoferax sp. | reverse complement strand
CACGCCACGCCGGCATGGCGGTGCAGCACCGCCAGCAGCATGGCCAGGCGGTCTTTGTCCAGGCCCACACTCAGGCGTCGGGGACTCGGGCCACCGCTGTCCACCAGGGCCTGAATTTCAACCAACATGGGCCGCGTGCCCTCCAGCGTCACCATGACACAGCTGCCCGGCACCGGCTCTGCGTGCTGGCTCAGAAAAATGGCGCTGGGGTTGCTCACGCCCTTGAGGCCTTTTTCGGTCATGGCAAACACGCCAATTTCATTCACCGCACCAAAACGGTTCTTGATGGCGCGCACCAGCCGAAAGCTTGAATGGGTGTCGCCCTCGAAGTACAGCACGGTGTCGACCATGTGCTCCAGCACCCGTGGGCCAGCCAAAGCACCTTCCTTGGTGACATGGCCCACCAACACAATACACGTCGCCCGGCCACGGGTGACCCCATCGGATCTCCCGCTGGCTTTGGCGTAGCGCGTCAGGTGGGCAGCGCATTCACGCACCTGCGCCACCGAGCCGGGGGCGGAGGTGAGTTGCTCGGAGTAAACGGTTTGAATAGAGTCAATCACCGCTATGTCCGGCCGCAGGTGGTCCAGGGTGGCCAGAATTTTCTCCAGCCCAATTTCTGCCAGCACCTTGACTTGCGAGCCGTCCAGCCCCAGTCGGCGCGCGCGCAGTGCCACTTGAGCACCGCTTTCTTCGCCGGTCACGTACAAGGTGTTCTGGCCGCTGCGTTGCAAGGAATCCAATGCCTGTAGCAGCAGGGTGGACTTGCCAATGCCGGGGTCGCCCCCAATCAACACCACACCGCCCTCGACCATGCCACCGCCCAGCACCCGGTCCAGCTCGTCGTGCCCGGTGGGCGTGCGGGCCATGTCCACTGCGTCAATGTCGCACAGCGCCGTGATTTCAGCGGTCTTGGCCAGTGAGGCAAAGCGGTTTTTGGTCGGTGTGGTGCTCTCCGGCACGGCCTCGATCAAGGTGTTCCAGGCATTGCAATGCGGGCATTTTCCTTGCCATTTGGGGCTGATGCCGCCGCAATCGGAGCAAACGTAGTGGGTTTTGTCTTTGGCCATGACGGGAATGTTACTGTATAAATCTACAGACTTTCATTCCGCAGTGCCAAAGATGAGGGGTGGTGTTTACCACTGCACCAACTGCACCTCGCCCGAGTCACTCGCCATGACGGCGCGGCCACCCGACAGGGGTGACACCGTTGGCCGCAGGTCATGCGCAAAGGGAATGCGCAGGCGTTCGCGCCCGGTGTCGGCATCCAGCACATGCAACACCTGCTTCATGTCCAGGCAATAGACCTGGTTTTCATGGGTCACAATTTCGGCCATCATGTGGCCCCAATTGGCCGCATTGCTGCCATACCGGGTGGTCTGATGGCGCCAGCGCACGGCGCCGGTGTCCACATCAATGGCATAGACCCAGCCCGTGGGTGACCAAAGGTAAGCCGTGTCGCCTGACACATGGTGCGAGTTGATGAAGTTGCCAGCCTTGAACTTCCACAACACCCGGCCGGTGTCGGCGTTGATGCCGTACAACAATTCTGTATAGGTGCCCGCCACCAGCACCTTGTCGCTGACGTACATCTGCCGCACATACTGCCATTCCCGGGCTTCGTCAAGCTTCCATTTCAACTTGCCATCGGCTCGGTTAACCGCGTACAGCTTGCCGTCGCCAGGGCCAAAAAACACCGTCTCACCGGCCACCGTGGGTGCATAGGCGGCGGTGCAGTCATCGGTGTCGGGCGCAAAACGCCAATCAATGGCCCCTGTCTGGTTGCCCAGCGCCAGCAGCCAATGGCCGTCGCCCACGTAAGTGTGTTCAGTGGTCACAAAAGGTGTGCCCACCTGCAAAATGGCCTTGTGCAGCCAAAGTGCCTGACCGCTCGCCTGATGCCAGCTGCCCAGCTCGCGTTGGCCCCCTGAAATCACCAGTTGACCTGCTGCGCGTGCGGCACATTCCAGGTGAGGGCCTCATGCTCAGGGTCAATGCGCCCGAGGGTTTTGTCGCCATTAAAGAAAACATGGCCATCCAGCAGCGCCAAGGGGGCCAAAGTGCTGTTGCCACTGGCCCAGCGGCGCAACACCGTGGGTGTTTTGGTGGCTGCAAATGTGACAAAGGTGGGCAAAAACCCACCTGCTGCAAGTGCCGCCACAAAGTGGCGGCGGCTTAAACTGGCGTTTTTGGCCATCAATCGCACTTGGCCCCTTGCTTGATCCAGGCGGTCAGAATCGTGGTGTTCGGATGGTCACGCGGCTCTGACGGACTGATGCCTGGGGGCATGCGGTCTTCGGCCAAGTGTTGCCAGACAAAGCTTTTCTCGGGGTCGCCCGCCACGATCACTTTGGTGGACTTGTCCACCCCTTTGGCCACCGAGTCAGCGCCGAGCATGATGCCGCCATGGGAGGTCAGGTTCAGCTCATGAAAACTTGGGGGTTCCTGGTTGGACATGTGGCACGCAGTGCAAGCCGGTGTTTCTGGGCCAAAGGCATTTGGGGTCTTGAACAGCGGCAACACATTTTTGGTGAAATTCTCATCGTTTTTGGCGCCATCAACAATCCAGTTCTTCACCAGCATGTGGTTGGGTGTGTAGGTGGGGTTGTCAAAACTCTGGCCCAAGGGCATGCGGTTGTTGCGCAGACGGCGAATCAGGATGTCACGCTTGGGGTCGGTGCCCGCCACAAACAGCGCGTGTTTTGGCTTTTCAGTGGAGCCTTCCTTGATACCTTTGCAAGTCGACAGGTCCAGGCCACGGTAGCTCTTGCTCGGGTCACTGGAGTTGTGGCAAACCGTGCAGGCCACACCTGGGCCGAAGGCATTGGGCGTGCTCATCAAGGTGTTGATGTACTTGTAGGTGATCGGAATTTTGCGCTTGATGATCAGCTCTTGCACCACATGGTCGTCTGCGCCGGGCGCAGCGAGCTTGCCGTCTTTCATGTCCTGGATCATTTGCTCGGCCAGGGTCATGCGTTTTGCTTCTTCGGCAAAAGAAGTGCTGGCAAAGCCGAGGCTCAGGGCTGCAACGACACAGCCGGCCTTGGCCGCGTGCGCTAGGTTGAGGTTTGAAAAAATGGAAAAAGGCATTGAGGTCTCCTTATTTATTTAATGCAAGTCGATAGTAGTTTCATTTAACAATGTTTAAAGTAGGGATTTTCTATTACAAAAGTTACCCAAAGACACACTTTTTGTCACAACTGGCATCAGTTTTACTGCTTCGGTTTGAATTGAGCGCACCCCGGCATACGAAAGACTCGGCGTTGGGGCCAATTGGGTGACCTACCGCACAGCAGGACAGTGGGCACGGTGATAGGATTTGCTTGCGACTGTAAATGCTATTAACAATATAGCTACAAGTCATTGTCTGACAAGCACTAGAGGCCTAAATGACCATAAATAATCAAGAAAATGGCATCATCGCTGATGCGACTCAGGGTTTAAGCGCCGCGCAGGCAGCCCAGACCCTGCAGGACGATGGACCCAACGAGCTTGCCAGCGACAAGCCCCGAGGGCTGTGGCGCATGGCCCGCGACACGCTTGCAGACCCTATGTTTGTGCTGCTGTTTGCCGCCGGGGCTTTGTACTTGGTACTGGGTGATTTGCAAGAAGGCTTGATCTTGTTTGGCTTGGTATTGGTGGTGCTGGCCCTGACGCTTTACCAAGAGGGCAAGACCGAGCGCGCCATAGATTCCCTGCGTGACCTGACCAGCCCGCGGGCGCTGGTGTTGCGCGACGGTGCCGCGCTGCGTATTGCCGGGC
>JBIJDQ010000306.1:0-3775 GCA_044344025.1 Rhodoferax sp. | reverse complement strand
AGTGCGGCCAGGGCGCGGTTGCCCAGCAAGAATTTGCCGTCCCAATCTTTCATCAAAATGATGTTGGGATTCTCGTCAATCACCATGCGCAGAAGGGTGTTGACCTCCATCAGTTCACTGTCTGGGTTGTCAGTGCTGCGTCGGACGTGGTTTGTCATGGTCGTGGTCAGTGCCGGTAAGGGTGGACAGTGATCATGTCACATCAGCCAACGCCGCAACTTGGTTTGCAGCTGGTAAATGTCCAACGGTTTGGCCAGAAAATCATCCATGCCGGCCGCCAGGCAATTCCTGCGGTCTTCTGCAAAGGCATTGGCCGTCAGCGCAATGATGGGCAGGTGGGGCTTGCCGTAGGTACTTTCCCAGATGCGTATCTGCGTGGTGGCCGCCAGTCCGTCCATCACTGGCATCTGCAAGTCCATCAGCACCAGATCGGGCGCGCCACCTTGGGTGATGAAGTCCAGGGCTTGCTGGCCGTTTTCAACCATGTCCAGCCTCAGGTCAAAATTGGCCATGTTGCCGAGCATGGCCTCAATGACCACGCGGCTCACATGGGTGTCTTCGGCCACCAAAATGTGCCAGGTCTTTGCCTCTTCAAGGAACAAGGTGTCGCTCAGGTCCAGATCGAGGGGTTCAGGGGCATTGTTTTGAACTGCACTTGGCGGCAAACCGCCAAGCGCCAGACGAGCCCGAAACCAGAAGCGCGACCCCTTGCCGAGAACGCTGTCTATGCCAACGCTGCCCTGCATCAGCTCGGCCAGGCTTCTCACCATCGACAAGCCCAGCCCGGCGCCACCCAATTGTCGGGTGGGTAAACTGTCTGCGTGACTAACGGCCTGAAACAAGCGCACCTGCTGCTCAGCGGTCAGTCCGATGCCACTGTCTTCAACCGAGAACTCCAGTACGGCCTGATCGCCATGGCGCTCAATCTCTGACACCCGCAGACGCACAAAGCCGTTGGTAGTGAACTTGATGGCATTGCCCACCAGGTTAGAGGCCATCTGGCGCAGCCGCAACGGGTCGCCCACATAGTGGGCACCCACCGGTCCTTGCCACGCTGACTCCAATTGCAGGCCCTTGGGGTTGGCTACCTCGACAAACAAGGCCTGGATGTCGTCTACCGTTGTGCTGATGTCAAAGGCAATTTGCTCCAGCGTGAGCTTTCCCGCCTCCAGGCTGGACAAATCCAGCATGTCGTTGAGCAGCATCTTCATTCTTCGCCCGGAGTTGCGAATGGTCTGTGCGAAGAGCTGGCGCTGCACCCCTGGTAACCCGGGTTTGGCCAACAGCTGCGCCATACCCAAAATGCCATTCATGGGCGTGCGAATCTCATGGCTCCTGGAGGCCAAAAACTGGCTCTTGGCAACACTCGCGGCTTCAGCGGCCAGCCTGGCCTGATGCAAGTCAGACACATCAAACACCATGGCGTAAAAACCCAGCACGTCGCCATCGACCATGTCAGGCACATATTGCGCCAGGGTGTGACGCCGGTGCTTGCCGTGCGGGTCTGAAATGGACAGCTCAAAGTGTTGCGTCTGGCCCTTCAACACGGCCACAACGTGAGGCAGGTTGCGCTGGTATTGATCTTCACCCACCACCTCTCGCATGTGTTTACCCACCATTGCGGCGGGGTCTACCCCAAACCACTGCGCGTAGGCGAGGTTGCCAAAATGGTTGGTCAGGTCTTTGCCCCAATACCCAATCAGGGCTGGCACGTTGTCGATTATGGTTCGAAGCACCTGTTCTTTTTCGCGCGACAGTTCCGCTACACACTGGCGTTGCTGGCTTTCACGCCTGGTCTGGTTCAGCAGTTTTTGCATGTTGTGGCTTGAAAAATAGGCTGCGCCTGAAGTCATGGCAATCAAGGTGGTGCAGATCACCCACTGCGTTACGCCAAAGCTGTAATTTGGCGTAGGGAGAAGGCCGACGTTTTCAACCATCAGGCCCAACACTGCCAATAAACTGGCCACGGTGGCCAACACAACGCCAGGCAAACAGCGGTGAAGCGTGATCATCAGGCTTGATTTAGCGTGCGTGTTCATTCATGCCTCTCTTGCGTTTCATGGGGCTATCTGGTTTCTTTGCCAGACTCATCACCCACCACAGAGTCCAGGAATGCCGCTTTGATTTGCAACTCTTGCTCGCTGTCGGCATACCGTGTGGCAATTTCCTGAAACTCCTGGTTCAGGTCCAAAAACGCATCCACCACGTCCGGGTCAAAGTGTTTCCCCATGCCCTCCACAATGATCCCAGTGGCTTTGGCATGGCTCATGCCAGGTTTGTAAACCCGCCGACTGATGAGCGCATCGTAAACATCGGCCACGGCCATCAGCCGGGCTGGTATAGGAATCGCCTGGCCTGCCAGGCCCTGCGGGTAACCTGAGCCGTCCCACTTTTCATGGTGCGAATAAACAATGTGTTGGGCTATTTCAAGAAACTCAATGGTCTCTCCAGCCACGTCCTGAGCCTGCAGCAGTGCATCCCGACCGAGCGCCGGGTGGGTTTTCATGATCTCAAATTCATGGGGTTCATACTTCCCGGGTTTGTGCAAAATCCGGTCTGGAATGCCCACCTTGCCAATGTCGTGCAAGGGCGTACACCTGAACAGCATGTCGATCACGTTTTCGGTCAAATAGTCTGAAAAACGGGGGTGTTGACGCAGCTTTGTAGCCAACATGCGCATGTAAGCCTGGGTACGGCGCAGGTGGTTGCCGGTGTCTTGGTCACGCACTTCGGCCAGCGAGGCCATGGTCAAAATGGTGACTTGCTCAAGTGCGGCCAACTGGCGGGTGCGCCTGGCCACCTCAAACTCAAGGTACTCGTTGTTCACCCTGACGGTGCGCATCTGGGCTGCGTTAATCAGGTGGGCCCTGACCCGCGACAGCAATATCTGCGGGTTGATGGGGCGAGTGATGTAGTCCACCGCACCCAGCGACATGCCAATTTCTTCGCTCACCGCCTCTGTCTTGCTGGTCAGAAAGATTACCGGAATCTGCCGTGTGTGTTTATAGGCCTTGAGCTGGCGACAAACGTCATACCCATTGACATCGGGCATCATGATGTCGAGCAAAATCAGGTCGGGTTGCTCCTGGCTGGCCACCTTGAGTGCCTTGGCACCGTGGTTAACCGCCTTGACGGTGTAGGCGCCGTGCAGCAGCCCCGCCAGCAAGGTCAGGTTGGCGGGGGAGTCGTCCACAATCAACAAAGTGGGTTTGACAGATGCAAAAAGGTCCATGGCAATTTCTCAATCCAGATTGATGTGCGCGGCTTGCACCGCCTGAGTCAGGGTTTCCAGCGCCTCGGCGAAGTCAAAGACCTGCACCTGGCGCTGCAACCGGTCAAAGGCATCGCCCAAGCCAGCGCGTAACACCTCGCCCTGAGCCTGCAAAAGTAACTCTGCCTCCACATTGTTTTGTGCCAACAACTCGGTCAGTTCGCGGCAGAGTTGGGGCAAAGCCATTGCAGTAACGGTGGTGGGCCGTGCCGCACCGGGAATCACCATCGGCTGCCCCTGTGCCGCTGCGGCGCTTAAGGCATGTTCCACGCCAGCACTCAGCTCACTGCATTGCGTGGCCCCGATATTGGCCGCAACACCTTTGAGGCTGTGCACCAAACGCTCGGCTTCCTCAAGCCTGGTGTTGGCCAAGGCGTTATGTAATTTCAACGGAAATTCGCCAATGCCCTCCATGAACTTCCCCAACAAATCGGTGTAGAGCGCACGGTTGCCAGCACACAGACGCAAACCACGCGCAACATCAATGCCGTTGATGTTTAACTC
>JBIJDQ010000307.1:0-3775 GCA_044344025.1 Rhodoferax sp. | reverse complement strand
CAACAGCCTGGGCCAGGTGGACCCACAGACACTGCACGGTGGTCAACCCGTGACGGCTGGCGAAAAATGGATTGCCACCAAGTGGATGCGCCAGCGGCGGTATCGGTAGCAACACAACTGCTTTCGCGTTGGTACCCTGGATCAAAATTCGGATTCAACTCGATTTTTATGACAATATATGCCTGTAGTGCCCGTCCAATAAGAATTAGTAGCTATGTAATTTATAGCTACGTTATGTCATTGACTTACTTCTGGTACACCCGAACGTAATCCACCACCATTTGGTCGGACGTGAAATTGGCAGGTATTGCACCACCCAAATCGCCACCCACAGCCAGGTTCAGGATCATGAACTGCGGATTGCTGAACGGCCACTTATCAACATTGCCGTCTTTGGGGTTGACGAACTCAAAATATGTTTTGTCGTCCACGCCCATCACAATTTTGTCTGCTGACCAAGTGAGCTGGTAGTTGTGGAAACTGCTGCAGGCATCTGCCACGGTGGTGCTGGCACCCTGCCCCACCCCAAAAGCGCCACCAAAGTAGTTGTAGCCTTTGGTATGGATGGTGCCCGAGACCTGGGTTTTTTCAAAAGCATTAAAACCCTTTTGCTCCATGATGTCGATCTCGCCATCCTCGGGCCAACGGCCACCGGTGCCCAGCATCCAGATGGCGGGCCAGGTGCCCAGACTGCAAGGCAGTTTGGCGCGCACCTCATAAAACCCGTAGGTCCAACTGGCCTTGCCGCGCGTGATCAGGCGCGCAGAGGTGTAGGCTTGGTTGCCATAGTCAGCAGCAGTGCTCAGGCTTTCTTTGCGGGCGGTGATGGTCAGAAGTCCATTTTGGACACTGGAATTTTCCAGGCGGTTGGCGGCGTAATACTGCTTTTCATTGTTGAACCACCCGAGCCTGTTGCGTTCGGTGTCATAGCTCCATTTGCTGGTATCTGGCAGTCCGTCCACCGAGAATTCATCGGACCAAGCCAAAGTCCAGCCTGGCAACTGGGCCACGGTGTTGAAACTCTGGCTTGCCGAACTGACCGCTTTGTTGCTGTTGCCGGCGACATCTGAAAATTTGGCCACAGGAATGCTCACCATTAACGTGCCAGTTGTGTTGACTGTGGGCGTGACCACGAGCGTGTAAGACGTGCCGCTTGTACGAGCGAATGCGCCCTTGGTGCCGCCAGCGACCAGGATGTCTTCTACTGTAAAGCTGGTTACCACGTCTTCGCTGAAATCAAAGTTGAACGTGACTGCACCTGTAGCGTTTTGGGCCGGGGTGTTGTAGGTGATGGTGACAGTGGGCGGAGTGGTGTCGGTAACAGCCTGCCCACCCCCACAAGCGATTTGCAGCAAACCAGCTGCCATGGCAATGGCCGGCAACTTGATGTTCATTTCACTCGTCCCAATACGCCTGGTGCCACCGTAAGAGTCTTGCCATCACTGAACTTGACATCAATCGGTGCCTTGCCTGCGTTGAAGGCAAGGTAAGTCTTGCGGCCATCAGGGCGCTTGAACACGGTGTACAAAGTGGTGTTGGCGGTTACACCAAAATCAGGCGTGCCCATGTCTTGCAGACTCAGCATCCAGTGCAGCGTATGGGTGCGGGTGTCACCGACTTCCACGCTTCCAAAACGGTCCCATTGAGCCAACGCTGCGGCGGGGTCAGCCAAGGCCAGGTACTTGGCAAAGATGTCTTGCCAAATGTCTTTTGGTGGACGGTTGGGTGGAAACTTGCCGATTGCGTTGTAGTTGTCGGTCTCGGGTTTTAGCGCTGCGACATTGCGTTTCACATAGGCTGGATCGCGCCCGAAGTAGGTCGAGAAAGTGGTGACCGGCAACAGGTTGATGCCCTTGGTTTGGCGCGGCTCGTCGGTCCACCAAGTCTTGTGGGCGTATCTGCCGCCAAACACCCAACTGGCCTCGAGGTTCTTGTATTCAGGCGGAAACACCTGACCGTGAATGTCGAACCAGTAGTGGCTTACGGCATCGACCTCGGTCGTGTACAGGTAGATGCCGAGGTCGCGCAGTTCACGGTTGCCGGTGGCTTCGCCCCACAGGATCAGACTGGCCCAGGCGTTGATGGCTTCCGAAGTGGATTCCTGGCCGTTGCCGAAGTCGTACAAGCCAACCCCCGATGCCATCGAGAAGCCAGAGTAAGGGTCAAACGGCCGCAGGAACGGAAAGTCGGTGCCCCCGCGCTGCGGGTTGGCGATGTCGGCCACCAGCAGGTCAACCATGCCGCCCCATTTGTCTTTGGCAGCCCAGGCCGGATCACGCAGCGCGATCTCAGCCGCAGCGCGGATCCAGTAGCCGTAGTGGAAGTGGTGGTCGTTCATCTCTTCAGTGGCAAAGAACTCGTCGGGATAGGTCACCACCGTCCCCAGCCCCTTGTTGAGGTGGAAGTAGCTGCGGCCAGTGCCCCCAAACCACCATTCCATGCGCTCCTTGACCAGCATCAGCAGTTGGTCGCGCGCAGCCAGGTCGCCCTGCTGCTCAGCCACCGCCGCCAGCTGGGTGGCGCGTGTCAAGCCCTTACCCTGCCAGTACGCGCTGACGCGCCAGTCGTCTTTGTTTTCCCGCACCGGGATCAGTTCGCGGCGTTTGCGCAAGTCAACCTTAAGCAAGTCTGTCACTTGGTCCGCTTCCGGCCCCTCCTTGATGCCTGGCCAGTGCGGCAGCACGCCGTGGTAAGTGCGTTCGATCTTGAACTGGCTGGCTGCCAGCAGGCGGATCTTGCCGCGAATGCTGTCGTAGGCTGGACCGAGCTTGTCGGCGACCGACGCATTGTTGAACCACTGGTGCGGGTACAACCCCAGCAGCGGCCCGTTGTCGGCCCCCTCCATCACACGGGTCTTGGCCGTGAAAGTGGTCTCGACCTTGCTGGTGGCCGGATCAAAGCGCCATTCAACATGGGTGTCCTGCAAGAAGGCGTAAGCATGGCGGGTCAACAGTTGCAGACTCTCCGGGCGGTCATCCGGCATCGCTGCTGCCGACAGGTAGCCCGCACCCGCAGGAAGGCGTCCGACCCATTCAGTGGGCGACACCTGCTCCCATCGCACGCCGGTGGGACCGAACAGGGCATACGACTTGCCGCCAATGTGCAAGGCGAGCACCCGCGCATCAGCACCGTTGGCGAATCGCTCACCAGCCGACGGCAGCTTGATGCGAACATCGCCGCGCGACAGTGTCATGTGGGCGTAGGGGCTGCCATGGGCCGTGGTGACTCGCATCTGGTCGGCACCACGGTCCATCGCGATGTCAACCGCCCAGTCTGATGCCCGCGCCAGCTTGATCGGCCCAGGCTCGAAAGCCACTGGCGAGATCACCAGCGCATCGCGGTGCGGGTAGTGAATCTCGGTTTCACGAAAATCGGTGGGCACCACCTGTTTGCTAGGCAAGGCCAATTCCAGTCCGGCAGGCGTGGGCTTGACCGTTAGTGGATGGGCAAACAGCGCTTCGGGCTTGGGATTGAAGATCAGCGTTGAATACCACTGGTTGGTAGGCGCAGCGAGCTTGAGCATGGACTCGGTGCGGTACGGCGCAGTCGGGGGCGGCTTGTCAGCGCTCTTGGGTGACAGGTGGTAGGCACCAGCACCCAGTTTTTCGGCCTGCGCCCAGACTGCCGATACAGCGCCGGCACCCATCAGTACCGCCACACCCAAAACCCGAATGAATTTCATGTTGATATCCTTTGAAGTCTCTGTATTCAAGTGTCGATCATAATGAAAGCGCTTTCATATTCGCCATCAGGTTTACCCTGTCGGGGTTTACCC
>JBIJDQ010000305.1:0-3784 GCA_044344025.1 Rhodoferax sp. | reverse complement strand
CGGCTGCCGACCTTTCCGGGGTCTCTGTTGTTCGTCACCGGGCTGAACCTGGCGCTGGCCAAACAGTTGGCACCGGATGTCATGCAGATGCTGGTGGGGAAAAAACTACGCCTGCGCGTCACAGATGCGCAATGGGCCTTTGACTTTGAGTGGCGCAAGACCCGTTTTGTGGCCTGTCAAAACACGGGGGAAGCCGACCTCACCATCAGCGCCAGCGCACATGACTTCGTGCTGCTGGCACGCCGCCAGGAAGACCCCGACACCCTGTTTTTTAACCGCCGTCTGGCCATGGAGGGCGATACCGAACTGGGCCTGCTGGTCAAAAACACCATTGATGCGATTGAGCTGCCCATGCTCGACCCGGCGCAGTTCAAGCCCACGCAGCTGCTAAGCCAAGCCCGCGAACATTTCAAAACCCTGTTTGCAGGTCTAAAACCCCGCTAGCCCCGCATTTAGGCCGCAACCACCATGCGCTCCACAGAAACCCAGCCCCTGGGCGAATCGCTCAAACACCCTCATACCCGCATCGTGGTGGCCATCTCAGGCGCCAGCGGAGCGATTTACGGCGTGCGCCTGCTGCAAATGCTGCGTGCCTTCGACAACGTGCGTACCCATGTGACGGTGTCACAGGCCGGCTGGCTCAACCTGCAACAAGAGCTTGACATGTCGCACACCCAGCTTGAAGACCTGGCTGACGTGGTTTACCCCATTCACGAGGTGGGCGCGGCCATTGCCAGTGGCTCGTTTCAGTGTGACGGCATGGTCATTGCCCCTTGCTCCATGCGCACCCTGGCTGCCGTGGCGCTGGGCCTGTCCGACAACCTGATCACCCGCGCGGCCGATGTGATGCTGAAAGAGCGGCGCAAGCTGGTTCTGATGGTGCGCGAAACCCCGCTGAACCTGGCCCACCTGCGCAACATGACCAGCGTGACCGAAATGGGTGGCATCGTCTTTCCACCTGTGCCCGGTTTCTACCACCGCCCCCAAACCATTGCCGACATGGTGGACCACACCGTGAGCCGCGTCATTGACTTGCTGGGTTTGCCACAACCCAACGCGCCGCGCTGGACTGGTATGCCCACAGAAAAATAAACCCCATGGCTTACCGCGACCTGAGAGAGTTCATCACCCAACTGGAACATCTGGGTGAGCTCAAACGCGTGCAAGCCGCAGTCTCGCCCCACCTGGAAATGACCGCGCTGTGTGACAAGGTGCTGCGCGCAGGCGGACCGGCGCTGCTGTTTGAGCAGCCCACTGGCCACACCATCCCGGTGCTGGGCAACCTGTTTGGCACCACCCGCCGCGTCGCTTTAGGCATGGGCGTGAACAACGTGAGCGAACTCCGCCAGTTTGGCCACGTGCTGGCCACCCTCAAGGAGCCCGAAGCGCCCAAGGGTTTTAAAGAACTGGTGGGCATGGGCAGCCTGGTCAAAACCCTGTGGAGCATGGCACCCAAAGAACTGCGCAGCGCGCCCTGCCAGGAGCTGGTGTGGGAAGGCACCGACGTTGACTTGGCCCGCCTGCCCATTCAGCACTGCTGGCCGGGTGACGTGGCACCGCTCATCACCTGGGGCCTGGTCATCACCCAAGGCCCACACAAGGCACGGCAAAACCTGGGCATTTACCGCCAACAGGTCCTGGCGCGCAACAAAGTCATCATGCGCTGGTTGCCACACCGGGGTGGCGCGCTAGACTTTAAGGAGCACGCAGTGCTTCACCCAGGCCGACCTTACCCAGTTTGTGTGGCTCTGGGTGCCGACCCGGCCACCATTTTGGGTGCCGTAACCCCGGTGCCCGATTCTTTGAGCGAATACCAGTTTGCCGGTCTGTTGCGCGGCAGCCGCACCGAACTCGTCAAGGCGCTGGGCAGCGAACTGCGTGTGCCCGCCTTTGCCGAGATCGTGCTCGAGGGCCACATTTACCCCGATGCCGCCCACAAAAGTGGCTTTGAGCACGCCGTTGAAGGCCCGTTTGGTGATCACACCGGGTATTACAACGAAACCGCCGAGTTCCCGGTGTTCACCATCGACCGCATCACCCAGCGCCGCGAGCCCGTTTACCACTCCACCTACACCGGCAAACCGCCCGACGAGCCCGCCATGCTGGCGCTGGCCTTGAACGAGCTGTTTGTGCCGCTGCTGCAGCGCCAGTACCCCGAAATCACCGACTTCTTTTTGCCCGCCGAGGGCTGTAGTTACCGCATGGCTGTTGTCAGCATCAAAAAAGCCTACCCCGGCCACGCCCGCCGGGTGATGTTTGGCATCTGGAGCTTTCTGCGCCAGTTCATGTACACCAAGTTCATTGTTGTGGTGGACGACGACATCAACCCACGTGACTGGCAGGACGTGATCTGGGCCATCACCACCCGGGTTGACCCCACGCGCGACACGCTGCTGGCCGACAACACGCCCATTGATTACCTCGACTTTGCCTCGCCGGTGAGCGGATTGGGCAGCAAGATGGGGATCGATGCCACCCACAAGTGGCCTGGCGAAACGAGCCGGGAATGGGGCAAACCTTTGACAATGAGCCCGGAAGTGACCGCCAAAGTCGATCAGGTGTGGCAAACCCTGGGTTTATAAGCCTTATTGGCCTGTAGTGCTTATGGGGTAAGCCCTAGTAGCTATAAAATATATAGCATTGATAACACTAGTGCCCACAAGATGCGCAGGCACGGGTTATCCCTATCGCTATTTGCCCGCCGATGCCGACAATTAAGCCCCGACTTAATTCAAACCCCCATTCCACTGGAGACACCCATGTTCAAGTTTTTTATCGCCCTGAAAACCACTTTTTTGGCGCTGCTGCTGGCCACGTCTTTTTCAGCCCAGGCGGCTGACGGTGCCATCAAAACCGTTTATCACATGAGTGAAGGCATTCCACAAGCCTCGCGCGCCATGGCCAACATCCGCAACCACCTCGCAGCCGATCCCACGGCAAAAATTGTGGTGGTGACCCACGGTCTGGGCGTCGACTTTTTGCTGCAAAACGCCACCAACCAGATGGACCAACCCTTCACCGGTGCCATTGCCGACCTGGCGAATCAGGGGGTGGAGTTTCGGGTGTGCAACAACACCCTGACCTCGCGCAAGATTGACCCAAACCGGGTCGCCATGGAAGCCAAAATTGTGCCCTCCGGCGTGGCAGAGGTGGCTAGGCTGCAAGCCCGTGAAGGGTTTGTCTACCTGCGCCCCTAAGCGCCCAAAAGGCTTTTAAAACCGGCTTATTGTGGCAAGGCGACCGTGATGCGGGTTCCCTGCATTGGCGTACTTTTCAAAACAAACCGGGCTCCCAGCAGGCGGGCCCGCTCGCGCATGCCAAGCAGCCCCAAACCACCACTGGCTGACGGTGCGTTGACTTCAAAACCTTGGCCGTTGTCACGCACCTCCAATTCCAGCCCGCCTGGCATCACCCACAAGTTGACCTGAGCCTCGCTAGCGTGCGCATGCCGTAACGCGTTGGTCAGCGCCTCCTGTGCAATACGGTACAGCCCGCGCTCAACCTGGCCCGACACGGGTGGCAACACCGTGGGCAAATGGGCCGTCACCGTGGTGCCGTTGCCGTTTGTCATTTGGGCCACCATGGTGTGCAGCGCGTGGACCAGGCCCAACTCAAGCGCTACCGGACGCAGCGCCCGACTAATGTCACGAACGGCGCCTGCCGTTTGCATGATCAGGGCCTGCATTCGCTCGGCGCTGGCAGGCGCTTTGTGGCGAATCACATCGATTTCAAGCTTGAGACCGGCCAGGTTCTGACCCAATTGGTCATGCACATCGTGCGCCAA
>JBIJDQ010000304.1:0-3790 GCA_044344025.1 Rhodoferax sp. | reverse complement strand
AAACTGGCGGCACTGGTCGCTTGAAAGCTTTGGCAAAACCATGCCTGCATTTTTTGCCGAGCCAACTGCGTTGAGTGCCCAAGCCCTTGAGGTTCGCCTTGAGCCCATGACTGAGGCGCATCTGGATGCGGTGCGGGCCCTGGAGCACAGTGCCTACGCCCATCCCTGGCAACATCGCCACTTTGCCGATTGTCTGGCCAGTGGCTACCAGGCGCAGATGCTGATGGCGGGCGAGCAGTTGCTAGGTTATTTTGTGGCCATGAAGGGGTTTGAAGAAGTGCATTTGCTCAACATCTCGGTGGCACCTGCGCACCAGGGCCAAGGCTGGGGCCGTGTGCTGCTGGAAGCGCTGGCACTTTGGACACGGGGGCAGGGCGTGCAGTGGCTGTGGCTGGAGGCGCGCGCAGGCAACGCGCGGGCGATTCACGTTTACAAAGCGCACGGTTTTCGCACCGTGGGCACGCGCCGCCAGTATTACCCGGCACACCACGGCGAGCGCGAAGATGCGGTGGTGATGAGTCTGAAACTCGCGTTGCCGGATTGAGTAGAAAATCACCCCATGAGCCTTGACCTAGACGACCGCCAACGCGCCATGCTGCGCGAGATGGGTGTGCACGTCTGGCTGCCAAGCACTGCGCCGGCATCTGACGAACCTGCGCACCACGCTATTAAAAATATAGCTTCTTATGCCGATCCCATAAGCACTACAGGTCAAGAAGGCTTAAACAGTTCGAATCCGACCCCGCTGCACGGCAACTCGCCCGTAGTGACCCAGCACGCCGTGGCAGCAGTCCCGCAACAGGGCACGGAACCTGGGCCAGCGGCAAGTGCACCGGCAACGGCCGCACCGTCTGTGGCCTCAACCGCCCCGACAGCGGGCAAACGATCGGTCACGCGGGTGGCCACTGCGGCAGGCCCCACCATGGTCACGGGTTTGCCTGGTGGCATTTCGACCATGGACTGGCCCGCATTGGGCGATGCAGTGGCGCAATGTCAGGCCTGCGCCATGTGTTTTGGCAGAAAATCGCCGGTGCTGGAGGCGCCCCTTGCCCTTAGCCCGTGTGATTGGCTGGTGGTGGGTGACCCTCCTGATGAAGCCCAGGAGCGGGCTGGTCTGCCTTTCGTGGACGAGACTGGCAAGCTGCTAGACAACATGTTGCGTGCCGTTGGGGTGCGCCGCTTTGCACCTGATACGGCGTTGCCCGCAGAGCCTGCCCAACGCGCTTACCTGACCCACGTGCTCAAGTGCCGCCCGGCGTTGATGCGTGCCCCGGATGCGGCTGAGCTGGTCACCTGTGCCAACTATTTGCGCCGTGAAATTGCCCTGACGCAGCCCAAAGTCATTCTGGCCATGGGCCGGTTTGCCATGCAGGTGCTGCTGAGTGAAACCCCACCTGAGCGCGCCAAACTCCCACTGGGCAAGCTGCGCGGCCAGGCGTGGCAATTTGCCGGTGTGCCGGTGGTGGTGACTTACCCGCCGTCGTATTTGCTGCGCTCAGGGCAGGACAAAGGCAAGGCCTGGGCTGATTTGTGCCTGGCCCAAGACGTGGCGCAGGGTCAACTGCCCGTCTGAGGCAAACGAGCTAAACGGGGGTCGGTGTGCCAGCGGGCTTGCTGTGGTCCAGGTCGGGGCGTTTGTAGGGGTCCACATGCGTCAGCATGTTCAGCACCCGGTGGCGCTGCATGACACGGGTGCGTGCGGCCACGGCAATGTCATGGCCTTGTTCCACGCTCAAGGTGGCATCGACTTCCAGGTGCGCGTCCACCACAATCATGTCGCCCATCTTGCGGGTGCGCAAGTCGTGCGCATTCCTGATACCGGGGGTCTCAACCAAGGTTTTTCGGATGGCCGCCACCTCGGCCTCGTCCACGCCACGGTCCATCAGGTCGTGTAACGCGTCCCAGCCAAAACTCCAGCCCATTTTTGTCACCATAAAGCCCACGATGGCAGCTGCAATCGGGTCAAGGATCGGGTAACCCATCAGGTTGCCGATGATGCCCACGCCAACCACCAGGGAAGATGCCGCATCAGACCGCGCGTGCCAGGCGTTGGCCACCAGCATGCTGCTTTTGACGCGTTTGGCCACCGCCAGCATGTAGCGAAACAACAGCTCCTTGGCCACCAGCGCGGCCCCCGCCACCCACAAGGCGACGATGTGCACGCTGGCAATCGATTCAGGATTTTGCAGTTTGCTGGCCGCCGACCACAACATGCCCAGGCCCACCGCCAGCAGCAGCAGGCCCAGCACCAGAGACGCAGCGTTCTCGAAACGCTGGTGCCCATAGGGGTGGTCTGCATCGGCATCTTTCTGGCTGTGGTGGTTGGCAAACAGCACCACAAAGTCGGCCACCAGGTCAGACAGGGTGTGCACACCGTCGGCAATCAGACCTTGTGATTTGGACCACACTCCCACCACGATCTGGGCCACGCTGAGCACCAGGTTTACCGCCACGCTGACCCAGGTCGAGCGTGCAGCAGCGCTGGCGCGCTCGGCTGGCGTAAATTGGCTGTCTTCGTCGTGGTCAGGAAATTCGTCAGAACGCATGGGTCAACCGCCGTTTAGGGAAAACCCCAAGTTTAGGTCAGTGGCAAGACTTGCACGCGCACGGGGGTGCGATTCAAAGTGGTGTGTGAGCAAATCTTGCGGCGTTGACGAAGCGGAAGCTGCGAAATGCACGGCACCCGCACGGCGCGGCGACTGGGTCAGGCGCATGCGGTTTTGGAGCGGAATCACGCGCGGGGGTGAAAGGCACAGCGCGCGTAGGGCCTGTTGTCGCGCGCCTTCCACTCCAAAGCCCGGTCACCTGACCCAATCACCGCACCTGGGACTGTGGGCGCTCGCGAGGTCTTTGAGGGTACCGTCGATCGGCTCTGATGCGGCTTGCAGCTTGCATTCCCGGCAATTTCTACCGAGTCCACGCACGGTAAGGCATGGTGGCTGGGTTAGGCGACCGGGCTTTGGAGGGCAAGGCGCGCGTCCCAGGGACTAAGCATACTCAAGGCCTAACCCCGCGCGTGATTGCCCTCCAAAACCGCATGCGCCTAACCCAGTCGCCAGGCCGTGTGTCACCAAAGCAGCTGCCAGGCCGAGCAGAACCAAAGCAGTCGCCGTGCCGTTCAGCACCACACCACGCCATGCGCCAGCCTCACATCACCACCTCTTGCGCCACACTTTTTGGCACCGTTCGGCTTGCTGTGAAAGCGCTGCCCGCCGCAGCCAGCATGGTGCAGACAATGGCCAGCCATTGCAGCGCGCTCAAATGTTCGTTCAGCATCAGCAAGCCCAGCAGGGCGCCCACAGCGGGCTCCATGCTGGTCATGATGCCAAAAGCCTCTTGGGGCAAGCGTTTCAGCGCCACCATTTCCAGTGAGATGGGAATCGCGCTCGACACCGCCGCCACCCCCAAACCGTAGAGAAGAATGTGCGGCTGCAGCAGGGCGGCACCCGCATGCCAGATGCCAAACGGCACCACCGTGAGGGCGGCCACGCTCAAGCCCAGCGCCACCGAATGACCGGCATGCAAATGCCCCAGCCGTTTGCCAAACACAATGTAGGCGGCCCAGCACACCGCAGCGGCCAGCGCAAACATCACGCCTTGCTGGTCCAGGCTGGTCACGTCATGGCCCAGCGGCAACAACAGGCCCAGCCCCACTAGGGCCAAGGCCAGCCAAAGGAAATCAATCGGTTTGCGTGATGACACTATGGCCAATGCCAGCGGGCCTGAAAACTCGATGGCCACCGCCACACCAAACGGAATGGTGCGCAGCGACATGTAAAACAGCAGGTTC
>JBIJDQ010000302.1:0-3797 GCA_044344025.1 Rhodoferax sp. | reverse complement strand
ACTCCCCTTCGACACTGTTAATCCCTTCCAGCACGGCTCGTTAGGGGCGGCAGCGTGACGCACACCGCCAGGGCTGAGACAATGGGTGCTTATTCAAGCGAGGTTTTATGTCTGTTCCTTCCCGTGTCAAATTGGTTGATGTTGGCCCCCGTGATGGCTTGCAAAACGAAAAGCAGGCGGTGCCTGCGGCCATCAAGATTGAACTGGTGCACCGCCTGCAAGCCGCAGGCCTGAAAGAGATCGAAGTCACCAGTTTTGTGTCGCCCAAATGGGTGCCACAAATGGGTGATAACGCAGAAGTCATGGGGGGCATCACGCGCCTGCCCGACGTGCGTTATTCGGTCCTCACACCCAACCTCAAAGGGTTTGAGGCCGCCGTGCTGACCAAACCCGATGAGATTGTGGTTTTTGGTGCCGCCAGTGAGGCCTTCAGCCAGAAAAACATCAATTGCAGCATTGCCGAGAGCATTGAGCGCTTTGCACCGGTGGTGGCTGCAGCGCGTGCGGCGGGCATTTATGTTCGCGGCGCCATGAGCTGCACCGTGGGCTGCCCCTATGAAGGCGAGATTGCACCCGAGCGGGTGAGCTACCTGGCCGGTTTGATGAAAGGCATTGGTGTGCAACACGTGGGCGTGGCCGACACCATTGGCGTGGGCACACCACTCAAGGTGCAGCGTGCGGTAGAAGCCACACTCAAGCACTATGACCTCAACGACATTTCCGGCCATTTTCATGACACCTACGGCCAGGCCTTGGCCAACACGCTGATTTGCCTGCAAATGGGCATTTGGCAGTTTGACACTTCGGTGGCCGGCCTGGGAGGCTGCCCCTATGCCAAGGGTGCGACCGGCAATGTGGCGACCGAAGACGTGGTTTACCTGTTGCACGGCATGGGCATCGAGACCGGCATTGACCTGGACCGGTTGATTGATGCGGGTCAGTTCATCAGCGACTTTTTGGGGCGCCCCACCAACTCACGGGCTGGCAAGGCCTTGTTCAACAAGCGGCAAGCCTGATGTGCGGCGCAGAACTCAAAACCTTGCCCGAAGGGGTGCAGCGGGTGCTTGCCGTGTTGCAAAGCAAAGGTCACCCGCACATGCCGGTGATGCTTGATGACGCGGCCCGCACCGCGCAGCAGGCGGCCGATGCCTTGGGTGTGGACTTGGGCCAGATCGCCAAAAGCATTATTTTCAAGCGCAAGCCCGATGCCGTGGCGGTGTTGGTCATCACTTCCGGGGACCGGCGGGTCGATGAATCCAAAGTTCATGCCCTGGTGTGTGGCAGTGGGCAAAAGCTGGGTCGGGCAGATGCCGAGTTTGTCAAGGCAAGCACCGGTTTTTCTATTGGTGGTGTGTCCCCGGTGGGGCATGGCGTAGCCCCTGTGACCTTGATTGATCGGGACTTGTTGCGCTTTGACGAAATTTGGGCGGCAGCGGGCCACCCGCATGGGGTGTTCAAGCTGCATCCGCATGACCTGGTGCATTTGACCGGTGCGCCAGTGGTTGATGTGGTGGAGGCGCTTGTCTGATGTTAAGTAAGATTACTACTGAATCAATAGCTGCTAGCGCAATGCTGGTAAGCACCAACGCCCAAAATGAGGCCTGGCCAGTGCCTTCGCCCTGTGTGTCAGTGTGTCAGATGGATGAGTCTGGTGGTTTGTGCCTGGGCTGTTTTCGTACCCTTGACGAAATTCGGCTTTGGGGCAATGCAGATGCCAGCTTCAAACGGGGTGTTTGGGCCAGCATTGAGGCGCGCTTGTCCGCTTATCTGCCATGAAACGCATCACGTTTTACCTTGATTTCATCTCGCCCTATGCCTACCTGGCGTTCGAGAAGTTGCCAGAAGCGTTGATGGGGCACAGTGTCCAGGTCAGCTACAAGCCCATTTTGTTTGCCGGCTTGCTCAAGCACCATGGTCAACTCGGCCCCGCCGAGATTCCTGGTAAACGCGAATGGACTTACCGTCAGGTGTTGTGGCTGGCGCGTCAGCATGGGGTTGATCTGCAACTGCCCGCCCAGCATCCATTTAATCCGTTGGGCCTGCTGCGATTGGCGCTGGCGTGCGGTCAAGGCAGTCTGGCGAATCGTTATGTTTGTGAAACCCTCTTTCGCCATGTCTGGCAGGGCGGTGGCGATGCTGCGGACGGGCAACGTCTGCAAGTACTGACCGCGCAGTTGGCACCTGAACAGAATACGAGCAGCGAGGCAGTGAAAAATCAGCTCAGGACAAATAGTGAGCAGGCGATTGCATCCGGAGTGTTTGGCGTGCCCACTTTTGAGGTCGATGGCAAGTTGTTCTGGGGGTTTGATGCCCTGCCCATGCTCACTGCGTACTTGGAGTGTGAGACAGCGCTTGAAGACGAGTGGCACGCAGGACTCAGACCGACGCAGCATTCAACTCCGCGGCTGTCCCCCGCCCGCTGACGCGGGCTCCTCCTTGATGCCGCTGCGTTGAATGCCACGCCGATCTGAGTCTGGTGGCGATTTAGGTTTGCCTTGCATTTCTTTGCGAGGACCAGTACAGCTTGTCACCGATGACATTGAGGCGAATGGTGCAGCGAGATCAAGGAGGAGGCCGAGGCCGGGGGACACTCGCGGAACCATTCGCCCCGGTGTCATCGGTTTTCAAAAATCTTCGCGAGCGTGGTCCGGCAAGGCGCGGAGAAAACTACCCGCCCGCTTCCACCTCAAACGCCTTGTTCTTGTCCTGAGCCAACAGCTTGGCCGCAGCCCCTAAAGCGGCTGTCAGCGTGGCCTTGAGCGTGTGCGGTGGGTTGATCACAAACACACCACTGGCAGGCAGGCCAGGGCGCACCACTTCACCTTCGTCGTCGGTGGTGAGTTTGCTTGATTTGACGGTGAGGGTGGCATTGAGCCAAGGCCGTCCCTCACGCACCGCCAGCGTCTTGAGCTTGCGTGGCAAGTCATGCGCCTCAGGGCGCGGAATGATCGGGTACCACACCATGTAAGTGCCAGTGTTGAAGCGCTTGACCGCATCGGTCATCATGGTCACCACGCGGGCGTAGTCGGTTTTGAGCTCGTAACTGGGGTCGCACAGCACCAGCGCGCGGCGTGATGGTGGTGGTAAAAATTTTTTCAAACCTTCAAATCCGTCTTCCTGGTGCACGGTGATCAGGCGCCCGGCATCGAGTTGCTCGATGTTTGCGCGCAAGGTCTTGGCATCGGTGGGGTGTAACTCAAAAAGCTTCAGGCGGTCACGGTCACGCCCTTGCAGCAAGCTTTGGATGATGAACGGCGAGCCAGGGTACACCTTGTGGCTGGTACCCTTGTTAAAGCTGGCCACCAGGTCCAGATACTCCTGCAATGCAGTCGGAAGGATCGCATCAGTTTTTGAATTAGCTATATTTTTTGTAGCATCTGGAGCTTTATCCGTAAGAACCAGAGCCTCATTTTGTTTAGAAATAAGGCGCAGGTAACCGTCGGCGGCTTCGCCACTGGTTTGGGCGTAATCGCCGTCAAGCCGGTACAACCCGGCCCCGGCGTGGGTGTCAAAAACATTGAGTGCGGTGTCTTTTTGCGTCATGTGGCGCAAAACAGCAATCAAGGCAGTGTGCTTGAGAACATCGGCATGGTTGCCGGCATGAAAGGCGTGGCGATAACTGAACATGCCTTGATGTTACCCGGTTGACCGGGAAATTTGTATAATGGCGGGCTTCGCAGCGCTTTTGTGGCTCCGCGGCGAAGCAACTTCACACACTGTTTAACGCCTGTGTCTGGATGTATTCCCACCTAAGAGACTCCCATCAGAAGGAGACCCGACCGTGGAAAAGAGCCCGC
>JBIJDQ010000303.1:0-3797 GCA_044344025.1 Rhodoferax sp. | reverse complement strand
CATGTGAGTTTTGTCGAACTCTCTTTTGATCACGCTCAAACGCAAGGATGTCCTCAACCGGATACGTGACACGCTTTGATAGTTTTAAGTACGACGGCCCACGATTTTCGCTACGCCACCGCTGCAAAGTTTTGGGACTGATGCCCCACCTTTGCGCAAGCTCGGTTTCAGTCAGGTTCAGTTTAGTCATTGCTTTCTCCATGCAACAGTCGGACCTGCATTCAGGCGTAAAACGACATGGAAAGCAAGGCTGCATGGCTGGTCACAGTGAAAAATTGGTTTGTCATTCTCCAGTTTTGCCCAATTTTTGCTTGACATGGTAAGGATAATTCCTTACCATTTGCGCTTCATTGGAAGGAAACCTTGCCATGCAAGCTGTTCACGAAGTCGCCACCATCACGTCGAAAGGGCAGATCACCTTGCCCAAACCCATTCGCCAAGCTCTCGGCGTAGATTTTGGCGGCAAGGTGGCATTCGACTTGCGGGGCTCACAAGTCGTAGTCACCCGTGTCGAAAATGAAGTCCATGAAGACCCCGCCATCGCTGGCTTCCTTTCGCTGCTTGAAAAAGACATAGCCTCTGGTCGGCATATCTCTACGCTACCCGCTGATCTAGCCCAATCCATGTTGGCGGCCATCAAGCGGCCTGTCGATCTGAGCGAAGATATCCATGGCGATGTAGCGCTGTGATTCAGCGCCATGGTTGGAATTTGCTCTTTCACGATTGCCTGATAGAGCAACTCCAGAAACTGCAAGCCGCCTCGCAACGGGCGCAGACCCAAGACCCAGAAGGGTTTGAGTCGAATGCCAACTTCAAACTTTTCAATGCCTTGTCTCAGCTGATGCTCGAGACCGTGCCCAGTGATCCCAATCGCGAGGAGTATCGACAGGGCAACACCATGAGCACTGCGTTCAGGCACTGGCGGCGAGCCAAAATTGGGCGAAGGTTTCGGTTGTTTTTCCGGTTTGACTCCAAAACCAAGATCATCATCTTTGCTTGGGTCAATGATGAAAACACTTTGCGATCATCCGGCAGTAAGAGTGATCCGTATGCCGTGTTTCAAAAAATGCTACAGCGTGGTCATCCTCCAGACGACTGGGCTGCGCTGGTATCAGCGAGCAAGTCGCAATGGCCATAAACTTCACCATGTCTCCAAATTTCATCGAGTGAATGGTGGGTCGTGTGCGGTAGCCAAAAAGTTGCAACTCATTGGCGCACACTTGCGACCTGTGGCGCAGGAGTCCGCAGCGATGTGAAGGGCCGGTTTAAAAGTCTGTTAGACTCCACCACCAAAAAATCGAAAAAGCGCACTATCACTCCGATAGTGCGCTTTTTTCTTGGCCAAGTGCGGTCATGATGACTTTGCGCAGATGCACCAAATCAGGTAACGCCCGAAATGCACCGGTGGTTATCAGGGCTGCCACAGAAGTGGTCAATTCCAATTGGCAGAGAATCTCCCTAAAAAGAGTAGACTTCCCCCTGTGTTTGTTTTGATATTTCCCAATAAAGTGTGAAAATGTTCACTCTTTGGAAACAGAATAATTAATTCTCTATATGGCAACCAAACGAAAAGACGGCTACAAATTCAGTGAAACTGCCCTCGGGGCTTTCATTGAGGGCGAGAAAGAACGGGAGGGCAAGTTTCGCTCACTCGGTTGGATATTCGCTGTTTTGCTGGGTGCACCGATGCTTTTTCTGGTGTTGGCGCTCTTGTGGAAAGCCGGTCACTGGATTTTTTCGTTTTTTGCCTGAGTCAAATCACCCGCTGCACCTCGACCAGACAATCGTAAAACGTGGGGCCCCGCCCTAGATCGGTCAGCTTCTGACTGGTGAGTTGGTTGACGTTGGTGCCGTCCATGCCAAATTTTCGCCACCATACCCCCAAACCGTTGACCACGCCAGGGCGAGCCCGCTGACTGATGTGGGCGTGACAGTGGTGGGCACCCCGGCCATTGAACACGCGCACTACATCGTTGTGCTTGATGCCACGGCTGGCTGCATCATCAGGGTGAATCTCAAGCAAAGGTTTACCTTCGATGTCGCGCAAGCTTTTCACGTTGACAAAGCTTGAATTCAAAAAATTGCGCGCTGGCGGAGAGATCATGGCCAGCGGGTAGTCCGTTGAACTTTGGGCTATTTCGTGGTTCGGCACATGGTCTGGTAGCCCATCCAAACCCAAGGATGCCAGGCGGGTGCTGAAAAACTCGCACTTGCCAGAGGGCGTTGGAAAGTTGCCTTGTGCAAACCGGGCCTCGGGCGTGTTCAACGTGACAAAACCGTGCGCCAATAACTCATCAAAATCAACGGCATCGCCATAGGCCTGACGGCATAGCATCTCATCAGTGTCGGCAAAACAGACCTCTTCAAAGCCCATGTGCTGGCTTAACTCCCGAAAAATCTGGGTGTTAGTTTTGGCGTCGCCCAATGGCGCAATGGCTGGGCGATTCAGCAACACGTCGGTGTGGCCGTAGGCGCTGTGCACATCCCAATGCTCCAATTGGGTGGTGGCTGGCAAGATGTAGTCGGCATAGTCGGCGGTGTCGGTTTGAAAATGTTCCAGCACCACGGTAAACAAGTTGTCGCGTGCAAAACCTTGTGTGACCTTGGCTGACTCGGGTGCCACGGCCACAGGGTTGCTGTTGTACACAATGATGGCTTCTACAGCCGGGCCAAAGGTGGGGCTGGCGGGGCGCAGCAAGTCGTCGCCAATGGTGCTCATGTTGATGCTGCGTGGGTTGCGGTTGGCCAGCAGGTCAGGGCGCTGCAAGGCAGCGCGCTGCACTGGAAACGCGCCAGAATTTGACAGCAGCACACCACCGGCACGGTGCCGCCAGGCACCAATCAGCGCAGGCAGGCTGGCAACCAGACGCACTGCGTTGGCACCCCCATGAACCCGTTGCATGCCGTAATTCAGGCGAATGGCCGATTTTTGGCCGGTGTGCAGGCCTGCGCCATAACTGGCGGCCAGCCCACGCACTTGGGCGGTCGTGAGCCCGCAGACAGCGGCCACCCGCTCGGGTGGCCATTGCAGGGCACGCTTGCGCATGGCCTCCCAACCCAAGGTGTAGCTTGCCAGGTAGTCGTGGTCGAGCCAGTCGTTTTGAATCAATTCGTGCATCAGGCCCAAGGCCAGTGCGCCGTCGGTGCCGGGCAACAGGGCAATGTGCTCGTGGCACTTGTCTGCGGTTTCAGAGCGGCGCGGGTCAATGCAGATCAGTTTGGCCCCTGAGCGTTTGGCTGCGTTGGCGTAGCGCCAGAAGTGCAGGTTGCTGGCGATGGAATTGCTTCCCCAGATCAGGATCAAATCCGATTCAGCAAAAAATTCGACACGCATTCCCACTTTGGCGCCCAGCGTGTGCACCAGACCCTCGCCACCGGCCGCCGCGCAAATCGTGCGTTCCAACAGTGAGGCACCCAGCTTGTGAAAAAACCGCGCTGCGATGCTCTCGCCCTGCACCAAGCCCATGGTCCCTGCGTAGCTGTAAGGCAAGATGGCCTGTGGGTCGCGGGCGGCAATCGCCTTGAGCCGTGCCGCGATATCAGTGAGTGCGGTGTGCCAGCTCACGGCCTCAAATTGCCCAGCCCCCTTGGCACCAACCCGTTTTAAGGGCTGCAAAAGGCGCTCGGGGTGGTAGGTACGTTCGGTGTAGCGTGACACCTTGGTGCACAGTGCCCCATCGGTGTGGGGGTGGGCTGGGTTACCCTGCACCTTGATGGCGATGCCATTTTGTACCGTGGTCAGCATCGAGCAGGTGTCGGGGCAGTCATGCGGGCAAGCACCTCGTACCTGGGTGGTG
>JBIJDQ010000301.1:0-3809 GCA_044344025.1 Rhodoferax sp. | reverse complement strand
GGCCAGCACAATTGATTTGGCAATCGCCAGCCCCAGGCCCGTTCCTTCGCTGCGCTGGCGGGCCGCATCCACCCGGAAAAACCGGTCAAAAATGCGTTCCAAAAACTCGGGGGGAATGACATCGCCGCTGTTTTCCAGGCCAATCGACACCACGTCTTCGTGGGTGCTGATGTCAACCTGCAACTTGGTGTGGGGCGTGGCATGGCGAATGGCGTTGGACAACAGGTTAGCCAGGGCACGGCGCAGCATCAGCCGGTCTGCGGCCACGGTGGCATCACCGGTCAGCACCAGTTGCAGGCCTTTTTCTTCGGCCACCGCGTCGTAGTAGTCAAACAGCGCAATGATTTCACTTGCCAGGGTAAAGCTTGCACCGCTGGGTGTCACCAAACCGTGCTCGGCCCGGGCCAGCAGCAGCATGTCTGAGATCATGCGGGCCATGTGTTCAAGTTCTTCGGCATTAGACTCCAGAATCTCGCGGTACTCGGTGGCATTGCGCGGGCGTGACAGGGCCACCTGGGTTTGTGTCATGAGGTTGCTGACCGGGGTGCGCAACTCATGGGCAATGTCACTTGAAAAGTCTGACAGGCGGGCAAACGCCACCTCCAGGCGGGCCAGCATGTCGTTGAGTGACTCGGCCAGTTCAGCCAGTTCCTGCGGCACACTTTGCACCGCCAGGCGGTGGCTGAGTTGTTGGGCATTGACCACTTGGGCTTGTTCGCGCATGGTGCGCAAGGGGGCCAGCCCCCGGCGCACCGCGACCCAGCCCAACACGCCAATCAACACTGCCGCACAGGCCACGAAGACCCACAAAGTTTGCAAAAATGACTGCATGTAGGCCTGGTGGTGACCAATATCGGTCGCGGCAGCCACCACCACAGACACAGGGCGGCCAGTGCTGTCGCTGGCTGAAGTGGGGATTTGCTGGGCGATACCCCGAAAAGTTTGTTCACCCAGGTGCCAAAGTGCAGGACGCAGTGGCACTTGAGAGGCTTGTGCTGCCACCATCTCTGGCTCGAAAATAGCACCGGCAGTGGCAAAAATCACCGCACGATCAGCGTCCAGCACCATCACCTCCAGGCCATGGTGCCCTACCAGGGAGCGCGCCAGTTGATGCGTAAATTCAGTCAGGCCGACTTGAGAGGTGACACCTTGCAGGCCCTGGCGGGTCAATTCCATCTTTCCAGAAAGCACTTCCATGTCCAGTTCTTCAAAGTGCTGTTCCACCGAGTTGGCAATCACAAAGCCCAGCAGCAGCAGTACCGTCGTGGCGGCTGCCACAAACATCAGCGTGAGCCGTTTAGTGAGGGAGAGGTGGCTTAAGGTGTGCAAGCGGGGTCTTCCAGAACATAGCCCATGCCACGCACGGTGCGGATCAGTTTGGGCTCAAAATCGTCATCCACCTTGACACGCAGGCGGCGCATGGCGACCTCGATGACATTGGTGTCAGAGTCAAAATTCATGTCCCACACCTGCGAGGCAATCAGCGAGCGTGACAGCACCTCACCCTGGCGGCGCAACAACAGCTCAAGCAGCGCGAATTCCTTGGCAGTGAGGTCAATGCGTTTGCCAGCGCGGCTGACACGGCGGCGCAGCAGGTCAAGCTCCAGATCGGCTACTTTCAAAAAGGGGGCGGTCGGCGCTTTTTGGCCCCGGCGCAGCAGGGTACGCACACGTGCCAGTAATTCTGAAAACGCAAAAGGTTTGATCAAGTAGTCGTCGGCACCCAGTTCAAGCCCCTTGACCCGGTCGTCCACCGCATCACGCGCGGTTAAAAACAGCACCGGCAGGTCTTTGCCTGCGCGGCGAATGCCTGCCAGCAGGGTCCATCCATCCAGGCCGGGCAGCATCACGTCCAGAATCGCCAGGTCGTGGCTTTCTGTCAGGGCCAAGTGCAGGCCGTCAGCACCGTCACGCGCCAAATCCACCGTGAACCCGGCCTCGGTCAAGCCTTGCTTGAGGTAATCACCGGTTTTGGGTTCGTCTTCAACAATCAGGATTTTCATGAAGATGATTTTGCATCAGGTGATTTGATATGTAATTGATAGTTAACTATTGATGCGATACAAGCACTACAGGCCTATTTATCTTGTAAATGATGGTCTTGAGGTCTGACGAGACTAAACATTTTTGAACCACAACCTGCAAATGACAAAAATGTAATTTTCAGGTCAACCAATTGTTGGCTGGTCCTGTCCAAAATGCGGCATCGTTATTTTTACAGGACAGTCGCATGAACACCCGCCTTGTTTCCACCCTTATCCTGACGCTGGCTGGAGTCGGATTTTCGACGCTGGCATTCGCACAAATGAACCACAGCAACATGCATGGCAGTGGAATGACCGGTGGCACGATGCACAGCAATGGCATGGCTGGCGGCAGCATGCAGGGGGGCAATACGCAAGGCAACGCCAAAAACTCGTCAACACCGCAGAATGCAGACTCGGCTATGAATGAGGGCATGGTCAAAAAGGTCGACAAAGCCAAAGGCGCAGTCACCCTGGCGCACGGCCCCATGAACGGCATGCCCGCCATGACGATGGTCTACAAAGTTAAAGATGCCGCTTGGCTCGATCAACTTCAGACAGGGCAAAGAATCCGCTTTGCGACCGACCCGGCTGATGGCGGCATGACGGTGGTTAAGTTTGAACTTCCCAAGTAGGCGGACATAAGCGAGCCTGGCATCCCCAAGCAAATTGTTTTGCCAGTGCACCGCCCGGGGCAGGGCTCAGACCTGCTGGCAAACCACCCATTCCGAGGCACCGCCATGAAACATGTTTTACAAGCCACCGCAACGGCCATGCTGCTGGTGCTGGGCACACCCCAGCGTGCGCTGGCTGACCCAACGCCTTTGCCGGGCACCAGCGTGGAAAGCCTGCTGGCCCTGGCGAAAGAACGAAACCCGGACTACGCCGCCATGCGTTTTGAGCTGGCTGCGGCCACTGAACGTCTGGCGCCAGCTGGCGCGCTGATGAACCCGCGTTTCAAATTCGAACTCGATGACATCACCAAGGCCGGTCAGCAAGACCCGGCGCTGCTGCCCTCGGATGTCGGCAGCGCCCGCTACACCTTGTCACAAGATTTGCCATGGGCCGGTAAACGCGACCTCAAGCGGGATATCGCCGCACAAGACACGCAAGCCGCTCAGGGCCGGGTACAGCAAACCTGGGCTGATTTGGCGACACGCATCAAGACCGTGTTTGCGCAACGCTACCTGATTAAAGCCTCAGAGCAGCTGGTCAGTGAAAACCTCGACCTGATGCTGCAACTGGAAAAAGTCATGCAGGTTCGCTACGCCGGTGGCTTGGCGGCGCAGCAAGACATTGCCCGTATTCACGTCGAGCACACCGGCATGCGTGCCGAGTTGGTGGCCCTGGCAGCTGAATGGCGGCAAAGCCAAAGCCGGCTTAATGCGCTGCTGGCCCAGCCATTGGAGACCCCGCTGGCGGCCCCCACCACTTTGAAACCCTTGCCCGAGCCCACAAAGCTGAATTTCAACACGCTCTCAGAGCGGTTGCGCCAAAACAACCCGCAGATTTTTGTCGAGTCTGCCAAAACCAGGTCCGCAGAAAATTTGCGTGACCTCACCTACAAAAATCGTTACCCGGACTTCACAGTTGGCATCAGTGCTATGCAGCGCCAAAGTGCTGTCAACGAATGGGGTCTGATGCTGGAGCTGAATATTCCCATTCAGCGTGACGTGTTGCGCGCTCAGGAATGGGAAGCGCAGGCGATGCTTGCCGCAGCACAGTCGCGCCAGGAGGCAGCCACCAACCAGGCACTGTCTGACTTATCAGAAAACTTGATTGCCT
>JBIJDQ010000300.1:0-3815 GCA_044344025.1 Rhodoferax sp. | reverse complement strand
GCCAGAGCTGATGCTGTCAAACATGCCGGGGCTTTCCGCTGGCGGTGTGTCGTTGGTGGGCGCGGCCTTGCTTTGGGCTTGGTCGGCACGGGCTACGGCATGTCCCTTGAGTTTTTCATAAGCTGATTCGCGGTCAAGTGTTTTCTCATAGACCCCAGCCACGATGGACTCGCTTAGCAAGGTTTGGCGCTGGGTGGGCGTAATCGGCCCGATCTGGCTGGCTGGGGGCAGCACATAAACCCGCTCAGTCGGGCAGGGGCGGCCTTTTTCGTCCAGAAAACTCACCAGGGCCTCGCCTACGCCCAGCTCGGTGATGGCCGCACCCACGTCCAGCCCGGGGTTGGGGCGCATGGTGTCGGCCGCACTCTTGACGGCCTTTTGGTCACGCGGGGTAAAGGCGCGCAGGGCGTGCTGCACCCGGTTGCCCAACTGGGCCAGCACCGAATCAGGGATGTCCAGCGGGTTTTGTGTCACAAAATACACTCCCACCCCTTTGGAGCGCACCAGGCGCACCACCAGTTCGATGCGCTCGATCAGCACCTTGGGCGCATCGGCAAACAGCAGGTGGGCTTCGTCAAAGAAAAACACCAGTTTGGGTTTGTCCAGGTCGCCTACTTCGGGCAGGTTCTCAAACAGTTCGCTGAGCAGCCACAGCAAAAACGTGCTGTACAGGCGGGGCGAGTTCATCAGCTTGTCGGCGGCCAGCACGTTGACCATGCCGCGCCCGGTGCCGTCGGTCTGCATGAAATCGTCAATGTTGAGCATGGGCTCGCCAAAGAATTTGTCACCGCCTTGTTGCTCAATTTGCATCAGTCCACGCTGGATGGCACCAATGCTGGCGGCGCTCACATTGCCGTATTCTGTGGTGAAGGTGCTGGCGTTGTCTCCCACATGCTGGCACATGGCACGCAGGTCTTTCATGTCCAGCAGCAGCATTCCCGCGTCATCGGCAATCTTGAACACCAGTTGCATCACGCCGGCCTGGGTTTCGTTCAGGTTCAGCATGCGGGCCAGCAGCAGGGGGCCCAGGTCACTTACGGTAGCGCGCACCGGGTGGCCTTGTTCGCCAAACACATCCCACAGGGTGGTGGGAAAGGCCGCAAACTCAGGTGTGGGCAAGGCCCGCTCGGCGATGATTTTGGCCAACTTGGGTGTGGCCAGACCCGCTTGCGAGATGCCGGTGAGGTCACCCTTGATGTCGGCCATGAACACCGGCACCCCCAGCCTGGAGAAGCCTTCGGCCATGGTTTGCAGGGTGATGGTTTTGCCGGTGCCGGTGGCCCCGGTGATCAGGCCGTGGCGGTTGGCTTTGTCGGGGTGCAACACGCATTGGGTCTGGCCGTGTTGCGCAATCAGAATAGGCTCAATCATGTCAACCTCAAAAAGTACAATCAAAGCAATAGCGTAACGAACTTTCTAAGGATTTCACGTGGCAGGACACAGTAAATGGGCCAATATTCAGCACCGCAAAGGTCGCCAGGACGAGAAACGCGGCAAGATTTGGACCCGCATCATCCGTGAGATCACGGTCGCTGCGCGTGCGGGCGGCGCTGATTTGGGCATCAACCCCCGCCTGCGACTGGCTGTAGAGCGGGCCAAGGCGGCCAACATGCCCGCTGACCGCATCAAGTACAACATTGACAAAGCCACCGGCACGCTGGACGGCATCAGTTACGAAGAAATTCGCTACGAAGGTTACGGCATTGGGGGCGCGGCCATCATTGTTGACACCATGACCGACAACAAGGTGCGCACGGTGGCTGAGGTGCGCCATGCGTTTTCCAAATTCGGCGGCAACATGGGCACGGAAGGCTCGGTGGCGTTCCAGTTCAAGCATTGCGGGCAAATCATTTTTGCCCCCGGGGTGAGTGAAGACAAGGTCATGGAGGTGGCGCTTGAGGCCGGTGCTGACGATGTCATCACCGACGACGATGGCGCGGTGGAGGTGTTGACCTCGGTGGCTGACTTTGAAGCGGTGAAAAATGCGCTGGAGGCCGCTGGCCTCAAGCCCGATGTTGCTACAGTCACCATGCGTGCCGAAAACCCGATCGAAGTGGCGGGTGACGATGCCGCCCGCATGCAAAAACTGCTCGATGCACTCGAAGACCTGGACGACGTGCAAGAGATTTACCACAACGCAGAAATTGACATCGACGCCCTATGAAGATACTTGTCATTGGCGGCGGTGGCCGCGAACACGCCCTGGCCTGGAAACTGGCCCAATCGCCTAAAACCCACAAAATTTATGTCGCACCCGGTAACGGTGGCACCGCCATTGATTCCCAGTTTGAGAACGTCAATATCGTTGATGTTCAGGAGCTGCGGGCGTGGGCAACTGCAAACAAGGTAGCGCTCACGGTGGTAGGCCCAGAGGGCCCCTTGGCCGCCGGAGTGGTTGACGAGTTTCGCAAACATGGGTTGCGGGTGTTTGGCCCCACCAAGGCTGCCGCTCAGCTGGAAAGCTCCAAGGCGTTTTCAAAAGCGTTCATGAAGCGCCATGGCATCCCCACGGCAGAGTACGAAACCTTTTCTGACCCCGTGTTGGCCCATGCCTACGTGGACCAAAAAGGTGCGCCCATTGTGGTGAAAGCCGACGGACTGGCTGCCGGAAAAGGGGTGGTGGTGGCCATGACCGTTGCCGAGGCGCATGAGGCCATTGACTTTATGCTGCTGGACAACACGCTGGGTGTGAGCCACAACGAGGGCGGGGCCAGAGTCGTCATTGAAGAATTTTTGCAGGGCGAAGAAGCCAGTTTCATTGTCATGGTGGACGGCAAAAACGTGTTGCCGCTGGCCACCAGTCAGGACCACAAACGCCTGCTCAATGGTGACCAAGGCCCCAACACCGGCGGCATGGGGGCCTATTCGCCGGCACCCGTGGTGACCCCCGATGTGCACGCTCGCGCCATGCGCGACATCATCTTGCCGACCGTGCGGGGCATGGAGAAAGACGGCATTCCGTTCAGCGGCTTTTTGTACGCGGGCTTGATGATTGATGCCCAAGGCAAACCCAAAACGCTCGAATTCAACTGCCGCATGGGTGACCCCGAGACCCAGCCGATCATGATGCGCCTCAAAACCGACCTGGTTGATGTAATGCTTGCCGCCACCGAGCCGGGGCCTCATGGCAAGCTAGACGAGGTTGAGTTGCAATGGGACCGCCGTACTGCCTTGGGAGTGGTGCTGGCGGCGCACGGCTACCCTCTGACCCCCCGCAAGGGTGATGCCATCAGTGGCACGCCGAAGGAAGTCGACGATGCCTGTGTGTTCCACGCGGGCACGGTCCTCAAGGATGGCCAGTTGCTGACATCGGGTGGCCGCGTGTTGTGTGTCACCGTGCTGGCTGACAACGTGCGCCTGGCTCAGCAACGAGCCTATGAAGTGACATCTGGCATTTCTTTTGACGGCATGCAGTACCGCAATGACATTGGCCACCGGGCGGTGAAGGGTAACGGGGTATGACGACGCAGTCCTCGCCTGCGTTGGTGGTGAGTGATTACCTGCGCGGTCTGCAGTCGCGCATTACCGGTGCCATTGCAGACCTGGATGGCACGGCGTTCCTCACCGACCCTTGGGAAAAGCCACCCGGTGAAATGTTGCAAGGCCGTGGCATCACCCAAATACTGGAAGGTGGCGCGGTGTTTGAGCGTGCCGGCTGCGGTTTTTCTCATGTGACCGGTCCCAAGCTACCGCCTTCGGCCACGCAGCACCGTCCTGAGCTCTCGGGTGCGCCGTTTGAGGCCATGGGTGTGTCGCTGGTGTTTCACCCGCGCAACCCCTATGTGCCCACAGTGCACATGAATGTGCGCATGATT
>JBIJDQ010000299.1:0-3817 GCA_044344025.1 Rhodoferax sp. | reverse complement strand
GTCGGCGCTGTTTACGCCATTGCTGGCGCGGGCAATGGCCTCAATCAGGTCTCGGCGCAGCATGGGGCGCACTGGCAAAACGATGTCAAAGGGGAAGTCCTGGGCACCGCGCTTGACCTCACGCACCACGCTGACCGTAGCGGGCAGGCCCAGCTCGGCCGTGGACAGGGTCACGCTTTTGTCTAGCACCACCACCCAGGCTTGGCCGGGGGACGCTTGGGTCAAATACTCTCGGGCTGCCTCAATGTCGGGCACCACACTCACCTGGGCACCGGCATGCTGGCAATATTCGGTGCGCACCGGTATGCCGAACACGTTGCCAGTCACCAGCAGCACGTACACCCCGACCAGGCTGGGCTCGTCTGCCAAGGTCTGCTCAGCCGTTGCCGCCCACAGGGGCAGCTCCACGGTAAATTCAGAGCCCTGGCCCAGGGTGCTACGCACGGTGATGCGCCCGCCCATCAGCTCGACCAGGCGCTGGCAGATGGACAGGCCCAGCCCGGTGCCACCAAACTTGCGAGCCGTGCTCTCATCGGCCTGGGTGAAGGGTTGAAACAACTTGGCCACCACCTCCGGCGCCATGCCAATGCCGTTGTCCACCACGTCAAAACGCACGCCGGCGGCACCATCCGTGAGCACGCAGGGGGTGACGCTCAGGCTCACTTCGGCGCCAGCACGGGTTTGCTTTGCGCTGAACTTGATGGCGTTGCCCAACAGGTTGAGCAGCACCTGGCGCAAGCGGGTGTGGTCGCCCAAGACCCAGACCGGCAACTCGGTGGACACGAACAAAGAGAGCGCTGCCTGCGTGCCCGGCAGCGACACCAGCAACTGCGCCACACCTTCGGCCACCTCGCGCAGGTGCACCGGCACACTCTCCACCTCAAGCTTGCCGGCCTCGATTTTGGAGAAATCCAGAATGTCGTTCAGGATTTGCAGCAAGGCCAGCGATGAGCGGTGAATGGTGCCCAGCATGTGCTGCTGCTCGGGCTTGAGCTCGGTCTCCTGCAGTATGTCCACCATGCCCACCACGCCGTTCATGGGGGTGCGAATTTCATGGCTCATGTTGGCCAAAAACTCGCTCTTGGCCCGGCTGGCGCTCTCGGCTAAGGCCTTGGCGGCTTCCAGTGCCAACTGCTGCTGCTTGCGTACACTGACATCGGTAATAAAGGCGCTGAATGAGGTCCCTTGCGGGGTGACGATGGGCGAGATGGCCAGCTCGATGGGGATTTCGGTGCCATCGCTGCGCAGCGCAAAAATCTCGATGCGCTTGCCCAGCACCGGCCCGACCCCGCTGGCCAGGTAGTGCGCCAAGCCTTTTTGGTGGGCCTCGCGGTAGCGCTCGGGGATGATGAAATCATGCAGGGGCCGCCCCACCACTTGGGTGTGCGTCCAGCCGAACGTGATCTCGGCCTGGCGACTCCATTCGGTAATGTGGCCGGCGCCGTCCATACCAATGATGGAGTCCAGGCTGGTGTTCATGACCAGGCGCAGGTGCTGTTCGCTTTGCACGGCGGCCTTGGTCTTTTGTTGGACCCGTCGTTCCAGATTGAGCTGTTGCTGCACCAGATCAAGTTCGACTTGCTTGCGCATCGTGATGTCGGCCCGAATGGCGAGGTACTTTTCTGGCTTACCCTCGCTATTGAGTAACGGGATGACGGTGGTCTCCACCCAGTACAAGTGGCCGTCCTTGGCTTTGTTACACACCTCGCCGCGCCAGGTTTTTCCTGCGCTGATGGTGCGGTACATCGCCTTGAAAAATCCGTGCGGGTGTGTCCCTGAATTGAGCAGGATGTGGTCTTGCCCTATCAGCTCCTCACGGGAGTAGCCGCTGATTTCGGTGAATTTGTCGTTGGTATAGACGATCTTGCCCTGCACATCGGTAGATGCGACGATGGCGTGCTGGTCCAGCGCGTACTTTTGCAGCTGCAGCTCTTCCAGGAAACCGTTCGCACTGGATTCAGACTGGCGCAAGTCGGACTCAGTTTGCTCGTGGGCTTTGATTTCTGAGCGCAACTCGGCGGTCATCTCCAGCGCCCGCGCTTCCGCGCGCTTTCGCCCTGTCGCTTGCTGGCGCATCAGCGCCGCCACCAGGGCGCTGAGCAGCACGCCGACAACAAACGTCAGCCACGGTGTGGTGTGGTCGATGCTGGCATCGAATGCGGCCGTGCTGTTGATCCGCAGCGTCAACTCGCGCCCGCCCAACATGAACGCCCGGCTGGCAGAGAAGTGGCGCCCGAGCACGGGGCCCTGGTCGTTGATTGCACCCGGGGTGACACCCGCGGTGTGCTGGTCGGCATCAAACAGCAGCGTCGTGCCGGGCGCACCTGCGGGGCCGTCGAAGAGTTCAAAATCAATCCAGCCACTGCGCGCATCGGACATGCCGCCCAGTAACTCGGACACCACCAGTGGCGCATCCACCAGCCCACGCAGTGCCGCACGCCGTTCAGCCACGGTGGTCGGATTGGCGCCGATGGCATACACCGGCAAAAACAGCAATATGCCCGGGGTTTTGCGCTGGTCTTGGATCAGAGTGATGGCACTGGTAATGGCGGGCTCGCCGGTATCGATGGCGCGCTGTATCGCGGCCCGGCGGTTGGCCTCGGAGCCAATGTCCAAGCCCTGGGCACCCGGGTTGTCGGCGGCCGGTTCGATGAACTTGATGACATAAAAGTCATCGTGGCCCGTGTCGGCCAGCTGGCGCAGCGCAAACTGCGGCGCGCCGTCCGCGCGTTCGGCAGCAATGAAGGCATTCAGCTCAGGGCGCGGCACCCGCTGAACAAAACCAAAGCCGCGCACACCAACAAAGTCCCGGGGCATGTCAAGCGACTGCACGTAGGCACGAAATGCAGCCCGGTCCACACGAGGGCTGGCGGCATACAAGCCCCGAGCACCTTGCAAGCCGTAGATGGGGCGCTGCAGGTGCAAGCCGACGTGTTCGGCCACGGCCTGGGCGCTGTGCTCAAAACGCACTTTTGCATCGTGCTGAGCATCGTTTTCTTGGAACATGCCGGCAGCTACCGCAAGGCCCAACCCGATCAGGAACACGACCACAGGTGCCCAAAGCCTGGATGTGGCGGGTGAGACAAGAGGAAGGTTCATGTGGGGTAGCGCGGTCAAATTGTCAAAATTTTGCTATTGATTTGATAGCTGGTTACGCATGCAATTCGGAACTTATAGCCTGTTTACCTAAGAAAATAAACTCTGAAAACCCTGACTAAGCGTCTCCAGGCTCGGCAGGTCTTTCAGCACCGCATCGCGCGACAGGCTAATTTTGGCCGCCACCTTGGCAGACCAAGCTGCTTCCAGGTCATGCGGGCTGAGCTGATTTTCCTGCGCCCGGGAGCGCCAAGCAGCGATGTGGACCAGCGCCGCCAGCGGATCAACCGCGGTCTGCGCCAATGGATTCGCCGCGCCAGCAATGGCTTGGGAAAATTCGGGCGGAAACTTCCAGAGTCGGGCCAACTCGGCACCTACGTCGGCATGGGTGTAGCCAAAGGCGGCCTGCTCAGCAGCCAGTCGGTTGGGCTGCAGCAGGCCCTGCGCGGCATCCACCACCCGCATTTCCTGGGGCATGCCCAGGTGCATCACCAGCTCGCCAATGGCGTGCATCAGGCCCACGGTAAAAGCCAGGTCGGGCTTGATGGCGACCTGCGCACTCAGGTGGCGCGACACCACCGCCGTGTGCAAGCTGTACCGCCAGAACTGGCGGGCATCGATTCCGGGAATGCGCTTGAAGCTGCCCGTCAGCCCAATGCTGATGACCAGCGAGCGCACATTGGTAAAGCCCAGCTTGGCCACTGCATCGGCCACCGTGGCC
>JBIJDQ010000298.1:0-3831 GCA_044344025.1 Rhodoferax sp. | reverse complement strand
TCTTTTAACTAATGTTGGCCTAACCATTGAAAATGCTGTTGGTCGAGTATTTGAGGCTGAAAAAGGGCTGGCTGTTATAGATCAACTTTCTGGATTGACTGCATTATTGGGCGTGACTAACAGTCAGTTCCGAGAGCAGTGCTTGCCATTGCAATATGTGTTAGTTGGTCGAAAGGCATGATTTTATTAAAAATAATGGCATGTCAATGCTGCTGTTTAACCAATAATTACTGAGTGAAAAATTCTTATGAGTGGTATTAATCCGATTGAATCGATGGCTGAATTTGAAAACCCTCTTCTAGGGTATTTTCTTTCTAATAATGGTGTCAGTATGCACAAATGGGTTGACTATTTTGATGTATATCACCGTTCATTTTCAAGATACCGAGGTAAGCCCATCACTTTTGTCGAGATTGGCGTTCAAAATGGAGGTGACTTGCGCATGTGGCGCCGCTATTTTGGGAGTCAAGCCAGGATCATCGGAATTGATATTGATCCTAATTGCAAAGAGCTTGAAAAAGATGGATTTGAAATTTGGATTGGCGACCAAGCAGACCCCGATTTTTGGGAAAAATTTAACCGGGCGATCCCTTCGGTTGATATCGTCTTGGATGATGGAGGTCACAATATGACGCAACAAATAAATACACTGGTTGCGTTGTTTCCTGTTTTGGTAAATGGGGGAACGTACTTGTGTGAAGATACTCATACCAGCTATTTCCCGGCTCATGGGGGAGGTGTGAGTACGGGGGGTAGTTTTTTGGATGTCATCAAAAGTATGGTTGACGAAATGCATGCTTGGTACCACGCGCCGTTGAACACGATTGAAGGTTCCTACATTGCCAATCACCTTTATTCGATCAGCGTGTTTGACAGCATTGTGGTGTTGGAGAAACGTAAGAAAAACGCGCCCATCGTGCTGGCGCGCGGCCATGAGGGTCATATTAAGAACCCGCCTGCCATGTCACATGTGGACATGCGGCGCGCTTTTGGTGTGCCGGATTGATGTGTCGTGGGGGGCTTTTAACGCTGACCCGGTCAGCGTTTTTTTTTGCATCTTCTCCTTAAAGGGGCGCGACACAAAAACTGGTCTTTGGGTTTAAGTTGTCGCCGCAAAAGCCGATAAATAATTCATCAGAATTAATCAAAAGACGGTGAACCAAATGACCTCTTCCTTTTCCAAAGCAGCTTCTGCTTACCGTTCGGTAAGCCTGGAGTCCAGGGTATCGTCCAGCAGTGGTCACGAGTTGGTGTCTTTGCTGTTCGAGGGTTTTTTGGAGCGGGTAAAGTTGGCCAAACTGGCCATTGAGCTCGGGGATGTCAATGCCAAGGTTTTGCACTTTAACAAGGCTCTGCAAATTTTGTCTGAGGGGTTAAGAACCCACCTGGACATGAAATCGGGCGGTGAGCTGGCAAAAAATCTGGATGCTCTGTACCACTATTGCTCCATGCTTCTGGTTGAGGCCAATCTGAAAAGCGATGTCACCAAGTTGGTCGAGGTCCATGGTTTGATTGAGCCTGTGGCCCAAGCCTGGAAGCAAAACTGGGTTGGTACACGGACAGACGATGCGGTGGCACCCTCTGTGGTACCCAGTCGCTCGGGATCACTGCCTCACCAGTTCAAGGCATTTTCTAGTCTGGCAGCTTACGGAAGTCCAACATTTGCAGGGGTCTAAGTCATGTCACATATTCTCATTGATTACTACAAAGCCATCGAAGACAGCAGTCGCAAGATGCTTGATGCCGCCAAGTCGGAAGACTGGGAGCAGGTGATGCGCTTTGAGGGGGCCTGTGCGGTGCTGATTGAACAACTGCGTGACCGCGCACAGCAGGAACAGTTGTTGCCCGAGCAGCGCCCTGAGAAGACTCGCATCATGCAGCGGATTTTGAACAATGACGCGCAAATCCGTTACCTGGCGGAACCCTGGCTGAGCCATTGCGAGCAGAGCATGGACGGTCAGCGGCAGTTCTTGCACTAGGCCGCTATTTAAAATGTAGCTGCTAAAGCTTGCTGCATAAGCACTACAAGGCTATTTCGTATAAAATTTTGTGAAAAATACGCTTGGCGCTTACACCTGCATGTTCATGATGTCGGTGTAAGCCTGCACCATGCGGTTGCGCACATGCAGCGTGGCTTGAAAGCCAATTTGGGCTTTCTGGATCGCCACCATGGTTTCTTCCAAGCTGACTTTGGGGTTCTCTAGCTGAACCTCGCGCTGTAGCCGGGCGGAGTCATTTTGCGCGGCACTTACTGAGCCGAGGGCACTTTTCAACGCGCCAGCAAATCCACCAGATTCCGCACCACCCACTGGCGCTTTGGACAGCCCTGCCGTCAGGTTGGGGCGTACCGCAACCGGCATGGTGTTTGGAGTGAGTCTGAGGTTCATGGTTTGCGCGCCCTTTAAAGATTGGGTTAGTAGGGATGCTAGCAATGCCACTGCCAAAGCTTTAATTTGAAGTAAGGGGTAAATGCCGCTCTTTTCAACCTAATGTTTTGGCATGTGGGTTGAATAATCAACCGAAACAAAGGTGCACCATGCCCTTTTGCTATGGAAGATTTTTATGACCGCCGCACTTGCCATTCCGGTTAACCCAACTTTTGCACAGCGTCTGGCTGGTTTGGACCAGGCCCAAAAACTGCGGCTAGGGGTGGGTATCGTCTTGTTCGTGGCCATTGGCATCATCGGCCTGATGATGGGGCGCCAAGCAGAGTGGCGTGTGCTGTATGCCAATTTGCCTGACAAAGACGGTGGCGCAATCGTGGCCCAACTCAACCAGATGAATGTTCCGTACCAGCATGCCGCAGGGGGTGGGGCAATTTTGGTTCCTGCCGATAAGGTGTACGACACCCGTTTGAAACTGGCATCGCAAGGTCTGCCCAAGGGTGCTGTGACGGGGTTCGAGTTGATGGACGGAGCCAACCGCTTTGGCATGACGCAGTTTCAGGAGCGGCTGACGTTTCAGCGGGGTCTTGAAGGTGAGTTGACACGGTCTATTCAGGCCCTGTCGTCGGTGCAAAGTGCACGGGTGCATTTGGCATTGCCAAACCAAAACGGGTTTTTCAGGGACCAGCAAAAACCCTCAGCCTCGGTTTTGATCAGTCTGAATGCTGGGCGCTCACTGGACCGGGCTCAACTGGCAGGCATCATTCATCTGGTGTCGTCGAGCGTGCCAGAGATGGACCCCAAGCAAGTGAGTGTGCTCGATGACAGTGGCAAGCTGCTGTCAACGCCACCTGAGTCTGGTGGTGGTTTGGGGGCAGATGCCCAGCAGCTTCAGTATGTGCAGCAAATTGAGCAGCTTTACAGCAGTCGCATTCTGGACATTTTGGAGCCTGTGGTGGGGCGGCAAAATGTGCGTGCCCAGGTCACTGCGGAGCTGGATTTTTCGCAAACCGAGTCGACATCTGAGCTTTTCAAGCCCAATCAGACACCTGATGCCACGGCCATTCGCAGCCAGCAATTGCTTGAAAGTGGTGGTGCGGGTGCCGGTGCCTCACCACCCACAGGAATACCCGGTGCCACCACCAACCAGCCGCCCGGCCCAAGCACGGCAGCCATTAACGGCGCACCGCAGGCGTTAACAGCGGCAGGCGCGGCGTCTGGCGCGGTGGGTAGCGGTCGGCGGGAGTCCATCATCAACTACGAGGTGGACAAAACGGTGCGTGTGGTGCGGGGCAGCACGGGCATGGTCAAGCGCATCAGTGCTGCGGTGATCATCAACCACCAGACAGTGACCGATGCCAAGGGGAAGGCGACCACGGCAGCCATGAGTGACGCGCAACTTGAGAAGATGACATCATTGGTGCGTGAAACGGTGGGTTTCAGCAAA
>JBIJDQ010000297.1:0-3836 GCA_044344025.1 Rhodoferax sp. | reverse complement strand
ATTGATCTCATCCTTGCCAGGAGGAGGTCCGTTTTGCATGTGGCGAACCACCTGCAAAAAACAGTTACTTTTTGATTTGAAATGACAGCATTCAGGTTGTGCCAAATCTATCAAATTCAGCACTTTGTTGGCAGCCACTTCGGTCATTTGCCCCACATGGCTGAGGCGATCCCGTGCATCGGGAATTTCCTGCGTGATCGCTAGCAAGCCTTGCTCCAGGCCGAGTTCGGTCATCGCTTCATGCAGCTGCCGTGTGATTCGGCCCAGGCGCTCAAAGGCTTCTTCAGAACTGACGACAGTGGCCGGTGAGGGTGTGTTCATGAAAGCCCCTTGCGTTTAAGAATGGCCTCAATTTTTTGAGTCAGCATTGCTGCAGTGAACGGCTTGAGGATGTAGCCGTCCGCACCCGCCTGTGCCGCTTCGATGATGTTCTCTTTGTGGCTTTCAGCGGTAATCAGCAAAAATGGCAAATCTTTCAGCTTGGCAGAATGGCGAACGGCTTTGAGCAGTTCAATGCCGGTCATGCGTGGCATGTTCCAGTCACTGACAATGAAATGAATGCTCTCATGCTCCAACTTGCGTAACGCTTCGGTGCCATCTTCTGCCTCGGAGACGTGACCAAAACCGGCCTCGCGCAGCAAGTTGATGACGATTCGGCGCATGGTGGAAAAGTCGTCCACCACCAAGGCTGTGTAATTTGATAGATCCATCAGACGCTCTAAAAACATGGCCTTTTTTGGTCACGAAATTTGAAACTAAATCATTTAAATGATAAATATGATAAATATGATAACCTTATTTGAGCTAATCTGCTAATAGTTTCGTTAAAATGGGATCGTGAACCAATCTAAGCCCAGCGACGACGACCTCAACTTCATGACCACCCGATCGGTTGCCCACCAGTTGGGGCTGGCCGTGCGCTCGGTGCAACTGATGGTGGACCGGGGGGAATTGCAGGCCTGGCGCACACCCGGTGGCCACCGGCGCATTGCGCGTCAATCGGTGCAAGACTGGCAGGCGCGTGGGTCGGACAACCGTGCGCAGCCTTTGGATCAAGACACCAAAGTAGCGGCGAATTTTGTGCCGCCAAAGTTAGGTGCTTCAAAGCCTGTCAAAAGCCGTAATGTGCTGCTGATAGAAGACTCCATCCACTTTCAGAATTTGGTCAAGCTGCTGCTGGCCCAAGAGTTTCCTGATGTGGCGTTGCATGTGGCGGGCGACGGCATTGTGGGCCTGGCTATGGCCGGGCAGCTACAGCCGGATGTGCTGATCATTGACATTTTGCTGCCCTCCATCGACGGGGCGACCTTGATCACCACCTTGCGCTCGCATCCCCAGTTCAAAAACAGTCAGTTGATCGTGCTGACCTCGCTGGACGCCGCGCAACTTGGCCCCTACCGGTTTGCGTTGAGTGGGGTGCCAGTGGTGCACAAGCCGCAACTGGTTGCCGATTTGCCGCCATTGTTGACCAGCCTGCTTGCGGCATCAGATCAACCATGACCGCCCCGCTTGCAGCCGACGTGTCAGGCAGCCAGCAAACTGCGATAGACCGTTTTTTCAAGGGTTCAACCACGCTTTACCATGCGTTTCGGGAGGCCAGCATGGCGCAATTTCCTCATGATATTGCGGCCATCGAGACGGCCACGCAGTCCCAGGATGCCCCCGCATTGCGACGCCATGCGCATAACTTGAAAAGCGCGCTGGACATGCTGGGCTTTGAAACCGAAAAACAGCAAGCCTTGACGATGGAACTGGCCGCCTGTGCGGGTGACTTGCCTGCCGCAGCACGGGTTTGGCACAGTTTTCAGCAAGACTTGACGCGCTTGATTGGCCTTGATCTCTCTACCCGCCCGACTCCGGGTGATCCAAATGGGGCCCATTAACCCCTCCATCGGTGATCGCCTCCTCTTTTGGCGGCAAGCCATAAAACCGAATGGCGTTGCGCCCGGCATCCTTGGCTTGGTACATCGCTGCATCGGCCCGTTTTATGATCTCTGCCGGGCTGCACTCATGGTTCACAAACAGCACCACGCCCATGCTGGCGCTGCAATGGTGCGCTACCGCTTTGGATTCTTTGCCAGGCTGTGCCATGGTCAAGAAGTAGGGCTCGGCCAAACTGGCGCGAATCTTCTCTGCTACACCTGCAGCTTGTTCGGTGGACAGCGTTTTGTCGGCATCAAGCTCGCTGAGCATCACCAGAAATTCGTCCCCACCAAACCGGGCTACGGTGTCCATTTCGCGCAGGCACTCAGTTAAACGCCGGGCCACCTCGGCTAGCAGCAGGTCGCCGACCTCGTGGCCATGGGTGTCGTTGAGGGGCTTGAAGTTGTCAAGGTCCAGAAACATCAAGGCCCCATACAAGCCGCTGCGTTTGCTGGCTGCCATGGTTTGGCCCAGCCGGTCACCCAGCATGCGGCGGTTGGGCAAGCTGGTCAGGGCATCAAAGTAGGCCATTTGGTGCAATTGCACCTCCAGAGCCTTGCGCTCTGAAATGTCGGTAAACAAGGCAATATAGCCTTGATTGGTGCCCTGCGAGTCACGCAGGGCCTGGATGGCGAGCTGCTCTGGATAGACCACACCATCCTTGCGACGGTTCCAGATTTCGCCAGTCCAAAAGCCTTTAGAAACCAAATCTTTCCACATGACGGCGTAGAAATTTGCTTCCTGACGACCTGATTTGAGAATACTTGAGTTTTGACCCAACACATCTGCGCGGTCGTAGCCGGTGATACGGGTGAATGATTCGTTGATGTCGATGATGGTGCCGCCAGCATCGGTAATCGAAATCCCCTCGCGCACATTGCGGAAGACGCTGGCGGCGATCCGCAGCTTGGCGTCAGACTGTTTACGTTCGGTGATGTCCCGCAGCGTGGCTAACACGGCAGACTGGCCCGACAAGACAATCGGTTGGGCTTGCGTTTCCACGTCAAAAACCGTTCCGTCTAGCTTGATGTATTTCTCTTCAAGCCGGGTCGCAGCGACTCCTTGCTCCGTACCCGCCTTGACCCGCTCCAATACGACCTTATGAGAATCGGGGTGGATCAGCGCGAGGATCGGTGTGTCGAGGATCTCTTGTTCCGACTCGGCACCGAACATCGCAATCGCGGCAGGATTGACATAGAGCAGCTTTCCGCCGCGATGCAAAACGATCCCGTCCAGGGACATTTCAAACACGGTTCGAAAACGTGCTTCACTCTCACGCATGCTTGTCTGGGCCAGCCGCTTTTCAGCAATGGAGTTCTCAATGGCCTGAATTTCAATAATGTTCGAATGGGCAGTCGATGTTGGCTTGGTGCCTTTGTCAATTTGCTCAATGGCGGAGTGGATTCTTCGTAGCGGGTCGATAAAGACACGCCGAATCAGGAAGAGGGTACCCAGCATGAAAAAAGTCAGCACCACAAGCGCCGCCAGCAGCTTCTTTTGGTTGAGCGAAACCAGCTCTTGCATCTTCTTGAGATCCGCAGCCCCGAGGTTGAGCCCCTTAAACAATATATCGCCCGCAAGCAGTGACAAGCGCTGCGTTAGTTGTTGCCACTCTGCTTGGGCAGCCTCGCCGAAATGACGGTCCGCTTCGCTGGCTTTCAAAAAACGTTCGGTATCGCTGACCAATGCAGAGACTTGCGCATCGGCAACAAAAGCTGGGCTGTTGACCACAAGTTGAATGACCAGAAGCGCTTGTTTGCGTTCCTCGGGCGTGTTTGCAAAAAGCACGCGTTCGCCTTGGCGTCGCAGTTCGTCAAGATTTCTGGCAATTTTTTGTTGTGTGACGGTGTGCGACAGCGTCTCGGTCTGCAATTTATGCATATCGGCCAACAACACCGTGTGGTCACGCATAA
>JBIJDQ010000296.1:0-3843 GCA_044344025.1 Rhodoferax sp. | reverse complement strand
TTGTTGAAGCAAATCAGCCAGGGCAGCCAGACCGATCCGCAGGCGCGTGTGGCCGAGTTGCGCAAACGCCGTGATGCCATTGATGCCGAAATCGCGCTGGTGCTGGGTGGTGAAATGCCCTTGCTGGACGACACCGCGCTGCGTGAGCGTTTTTTGCACTTCACGGCACTGGCACGCGAGCTGCTGACCGATTTTCGGGAGGTGGAGCACAACTTTCGGGGGTTGGACCGCCGGGTGCGCGAGCGCATTGCCTTGTGGGACGGGGCCAAGGGAGCGTTGTTGGGCGAGATCATGGGCGAGCGTGATGCCATTGCTGACTCTGACCAGGGCAAGAGTTTCAGGGCGTTTTGGGATTTTTTAATGTCGCAAAGCCGCCAGGAGGAGCTGACCCAAATGCTGGACCGGGTGCTTGGCTTGCCGCCGGTAGCGACGCTCAAGCCCGATGCCAGACTGCGCCGTGTGCACTACGACTGGCTTGAAGCCGGTGAACACGCGCAGGCCACGGTGGCCCAGCTGTCGCAGCAGTTGCGCCGTTTTCTGGACGACCAGGCTTGGCTTGAAAACCGCCGCATCATGGACATCCTGCATGGCATTGAGGCCAAGGCACTGGCCCTGCGAGGCGCACCACCCGTGGGGCCGTTCACCGAGCTTGATGAACCCGGCCCCACCGTCACCCTGCCCATGGAGCGCCCGTTGTACAACCCGCCGGTCAAAGTGGCGCTGAGTGATGTGGTGCTGCAAGCCGGTGACACCAACCTGGACGCAGGTGCCCTGTTTGGCCATGTGCGGGTTGACAAAGCGGTGCTGGCGGGCCATGTGCGTCAGCTGCTGCAAACCCGCAAACAAATCTCATTGGCCGAGGTGGTGGCCCAGCGCCCGCTTAACCAGGGCTTGAGTGAACTGATGGTGTATTTGCAGTTGGCCAGCGAGTCGACCCACTCGGTGGTGGATGACACCGTGCTGGAAGACGTGCAATGGCAAGCCTTGGACAGTGCACAAGAGCCAGTGACCCGGCATGCGCGCCTGCCACGGGTGCTGTTTGTGCGGGGTTGAATTGAACCGCTAAGATGCAACGCACGGTAGAGGAGGGCAATGGATTGACTAACTTGACGCTACGGGCTTTTATGAACTTGATGGAGCTTATTAATAAGGGCGAAAGGAAAGCGTTGGAGTTGAAGTCCCGGCTGCCCCAGCACGAGCAAATTGCTAAAACCATGGTGACTTTTGCCAACACCAGCTGCGGAAAACTGATCTTTGGGGTGCACGACCAACGTCAACTGGTGGGCATTTCTGAAAACAACGTTTTTACATTGCAAGATCAGATCACATTGCTGGTTTTTGATCATTGATATAATTTTGATAGCGCCTTACGCTTATTCATCAAGCACTACAAGCCGATTTCATGTAAATAAACTGAATGTGATGCCCACCATGCAAATTCTGACTCAAGAAGCCATCGATCAAATGGTTCAAACCATCGTTAAAGAGGTCAACCCAGAGGCGGTCATTTTGTTTGGCTCCCACGCCAGGGGCAATGCCAGACCGGATTCAGATATCGATTTGATGGTCATTGAGCGGGCACCGTTTTCGGCGCAGCGCAGTCGCCGTGCCGAATACAGCCGTTTGTCGATGGCGCTGCGTGAGTTTCCATTTGCCAAAGACATTCTTCTTTACAGCCGGGATGAGTTTGACTATTGGAAGGACTCCCCAAACCATGTGGTTGGTCGGGCGCAACGTGAAGGCAAGGTGCTCCATGTCCGACATTAAACAAGCCGATGCGATGCTGCGTATGGCGCAGCGGGACCTAAAAGCACTGGGTGGCATGCAAGACACCGAAGTTTTTGCAGATGAGATTTTTGGCTTTCATGTGCAACAAGCCGTTGAAAAAAGTCTGAAGGCCTGGATGTGTGGCATTGGTATCGCTTATCCGTTTACCCATCAAATTGACCGTTTGTTGGTGCTGTTGCGGGATGCGGGGGCAGCTGTGGATGCCTATTGGTGGCTGGATGAGTTCACCATTTATGCGCACCAGGCGCGATATGAAGAAGGCCACGTGGCAGCAGACGCACCACTTGACCGCGAAGGGCTGACGCAGTCAGTTGGCGCGTTGGTGAGTCATATCGCCCAGAAGATCAGGCTGGCCTGACTCAGGGGTTTTGTATCAGCTGCACTTTCAACATGTTTAGCCGTCTGGCTCCACCCCTGCAACGTGTGCCAGTGTGGCGCTGCCCGACGACTTGCTTTTTGCCAGTTACGTCAGCCGGTGTTTTGCGCTGGAAGACGCCCATGCGATGTGCGGGAAACCCCAGCTTCTGCGCTCAGCAAACGAGTTTCATCTATTTGGAGAGGTGGGTTTGTGATGACCGTTGCCAGAAACAATGAAAAGACTGCAACCGAGGATGACGCAGTGAATGGTGCTCAGGTATTCGGCCCGTCAGATGGCGCGTTGCCGACCACACCCCAACCCGACCTCACCAGCCTCGTCATCCCCTTGCTCAAAGGCGTGTTGTACCGCGAAGAAGACGGCACCTTGTGGACGGCGTTACTGGCATTGCAGGCCCGCGTGCGCGACTATGTGGCGGTGTTGGCACTGGACCTGGTGCTTGACGAAGGCGAAGGGTATGCCTTTTTGCGCGCCAAACTACTCGATGAAGACACCGCCGCCCGGCTGCCTCGCCTGGTGGCGCGTCGCCCGCTCACGTTTCAAGTCAGCTTGTTGTTGGCTTTGCTGCGCAAAAAGCTGGCTGAATTTGATGCCAGTGGTGGCGAATCGCGCCTGATTTTGTCGCGTGAGCAGGTGGCTGAACTGGTGCGGGTGTTCATGCATGCGGGCTCCAACGAGTCGCGCCTGATGGACATGGTGGAAGCCCAGCTCAACAAGGTGATTGAACTCGGTTTTGTGCGCCGCCTGAAACCCGTGGGCGAGGGCAGTAAAAAAGGTGCCCAAGTGCCCATGTATGAGGTGCGCCGAATCCTGAAAGCCTATGTGGATGCCCAGTGGCTGGCTGACTTTGATCAGCGCTTGGCAGCCTACCAGGCGCATTTGGCGGCACCACAAGTGGAAGCTGACGATGAGTGACAAGCAGGGTCAGTTGACCAACACGTCCCACGGCCAGACCTTTGAGAGCGTGGGCAGCAGCGACTTGCCGGACTTTGCCGACAACGCCGCTCTGGCTGGTTTTCGCCTGAGTCGCCTGGAAGTTTTCAACTGGGGCACGTTTGACAAACGGGTCTGGACGCTAGAGCCGGGTGGCAAAAATGCCTTGCTCACCGGTGACATTGGCTCTGGCAAGTCCACCCTGGTGGATGCTGTGACCACGCTGCTGGTGCCCGCCCAGCGCATTGCCTACAACAAGGCTGCCGGGGCCGATGCCAAAGAGCGGTCTTTGCGTTCGTATGTTCTGGGGCATTACAAATCAGAGCGCAACGAGGCCAGCGGCCATGCCAAACCGGTGGCGTTGCGTGATGCCAGCCAGTATTCGGTGATTCTGGGCGTGTTTCACAACGTTGGGTATGACAAAGCGGTGACGCTGGCGCAGGTGTTCTGGCTGCGCGACACCGTCGGCCAGCCCGAGCGTTTTTATCTGGTGGCCGAGAAAGGCATGTCCATCAAGGACGACTTCAGCCACTTTGGCACCGCCATTGACCCGTTAAAGAAACGCTTGCGCAAAAGTGGTGCGGCCTTGTTTGACACCTTTCCGCCTTACAGCGCCTTGTTTCGGCGGCTGTTTGGTGGCTTGGGTGAGCAGGCGCTGGAGCTGTTTCACCAAACCGTGTCGATGAAGTCGGTGGGCAATTTGACCGACTTTGTGCGCCACCACATGCTGGAGCCATTTGACGTGG
>JBIJDQ010000295.1:0-3850 GCA_044344025.1 Rhodoferax sp. | reverse complement strand
AGGCAAGCCCATCCCAACACGAAAAAAAGCCCGCGCCAAGGCGGGCTTCAATAGAGCGGCACAGGGCCGCATCACTTGCTTAGCTCGGGCTGTAGTCAGCCAGATTTTTGCCAAACTTGATCAACCACAGGCGGGTAGGCCGCTCCGTATCGGAGCCACGACCCACGCGTGAGGTCGAGCCCACTGTGCACTTATCGCCACTGAGTACACCGTTGGTTGAGGTGCATTTGGTGATGTCTGCACCTGCTATTTCGACCCCGGCGGCATTAAACACGATGTTGCGCAGGCCAAAGTCGTTGTCACTGGTCAGGGCCAGGGTCATTGCGTCAACCAGTGCCAGACCTTCGGCTTTTTCAGCCAGCCAACCCACGGCATTGAGGTCGAGCAGCAGCGTCTTTTTGAGCATGATGACACCCGAAAAATCTGCACTGCTGACAGCAGCGCCCGCCATGCTGCTCTTTTCAAGGTCGGAGGTTTCCGGGTTGTAGGTGGCCAGCGAAATGTCAGTCGCGTTGCCAACCTCCACCAGCATCAGCCGGTTGAACACCGGGTTGCCTGTGGCGCTGCTGGCACCTTGCTCAATGACAATGAACTTGCCATTGCCCAACGACACCATGTCGCCCAGTTTGGCGTTGCCGGTGCGGTTGTCCTTGTAGTCGGCGCAGTTGATTGGGTAGGCGTACATCTTCGAGATTTCGGTGTTGGGATCAAACTCGACCCAGCGCGTAAACCGTGCAAAACGCTCTACCGTGAAGTCTTTGCTGGGCACGGCACAACCTGAACCGGTAGGCGCCACATAGCTGGTCACTGCGGCGGGTGCGCCAGCGGTGGTCAGGTCTGTGAGTGGGCTTTGCAGAAAGCCGTGCAGCTTACCGCTGGCCACATCCAGCGCCAGGCCTTCCATGCCGCGATTGGCGCGGCGCTTGGCCAGCACCGCTGGCAACACGGCAGAGATGCCACTCACCGCCGTAACAGTTGAACCCGCTGGAATGGACGGGCCGTACTTCTTGAGAATGATGCCGGTGACAGGGTCGATCTTGAAGATAAACGGACCATATTCATCCGATGTCCAAAGGGCGCTGCGCGCTGTGTCCACCACCAGCGACTCAGGGTCAAGCCCGTCGGTGCTGAAGATGGCCTTGGTGCTGGGCTCGTACTTCAGGTTATCAGTCAGCGGGGTCTCGCCAGATGCGCCCAACTGGTTCAGGCCTGCAGGCAAGCCGGTGGTCTTGAGGGTGCTGCTCACACGAATCGGCAGGCTTGACTTGAGCACCGCCCCGGCCTTGCCGACGTTGACCACACCGATGGCTGGCGCAAAACTGGGCGCGGGAAAGAGTTTGGCATCACAGTTGCCGTCTTTGCGGCTGTAACAAAGCGTTTTCTCGGTGTTGTTGGGCACCATTGGGCCGTCGCCATTGGGGCCCCGGTCGGTGATGGCGTAAAACTCCAGCGTGCCGTCGGCCAGTTTGCCCTTGAACGCCAGGCCTGAGCCATAGGCGGGCAAGAAACCATCCTTGAAATCGTCCTTGATGGCCTGCACCGAGCCTTCATAGGGAATGTAGAACGATTTGTCAGCCTGCAGCGCCATGCGGGTGATGGTGGCGGTGACCGTGCCCAAACTGTTGGTTTGCGAAATCGACTCCTCGACGGCCTTGCCAGTCTTGGAGGCCAGCGTGTCCTCAAAGTGCTCCCGCACCAGGGTGCGTGTGGATGCGGCATCGACCGGGAGACGGGTGTTGTAGGCCGCAGGCAATATGCTCAGGGCGCTCCGGAGTGCGGGATTGAAACCATTGATGTCCTCCGACCCATCAAGATTAACTGCACCCTTGGTGAAGTCCAACGTGCTGCTGGCGAGCGCGGCTTTAACGGCGGCTGTGAGTTTGATGCCGTTGGCGGGGTCACCATCCTCGTCCAGCGATTGCAGTGTCAGCAAACGGTTCACCACCTTGTCAGCTTTGATGTCGGTACCACCCGCCAGCGTCAGCGGCGTGATGACGGCAGCACACGGCGCCGTACCCAGGGTGACTCCGCCCACACTGAAAGTGACTGTCTCGCCACTGTTGCAGGTGAACTCGCCTTTGGCGTTGGTGGCTTTTTTGGCTGCGGTGCCCACCGCGTAGTCCAGTCCTTCAACGGCCGCATCAAGAAACACGCCGGTGATGGTGGCAGGCGCAGTAGAGCCACCGCCACAGGCGGACAGCAAGGTGCCAGCCGCCATGGCGGCAAGCAAGGGTGTGTGCAGAAATTTTTTCATCGCTACTTTCAATTGACAGCCCCACAACACTGCATGACACGCGCGAATCGCCTGTTCGTGCCGGAGCACACAGCAGTAGAGCGAACCACTGTGACATGCTTGTGACAAGAACAAATATGAATCAAATAGCCTTCTAGTGCCCGAGCCTGCTGCATCAACTGCTATAAGTTATATAGCAATGCAATCAAGCCATCCGCTCCCGATTCATGGCCCGATCAACCGCCCGGTTGACAACACCGGAAGCCACGAAATCAGCAAGCTCGCCAAAAAGATCACCAGCACGGCAGGCAGGACGGCCACCGCCACGTAACGGATGGGTTTGCCAAACATAGCGGAGGCAAAGTAGATGTTCATGCCCGCTGGAGGTGCCAGAAAACCCATTTCCATGTTGGCCAAAAAGATGATGCCAAAGTGCACCGGGTCAATGCCGTAACTCAAGGCCACGGGCAACAACAGCGGCACCAAAAACACAATGGCCGCATAAATTTCCATCAACGAGCCCGCTGCCAGCAAAAACACATTGAGCGCCAGCAGGAACATGTATTTATTGGGTATTACCGACTGAACCCAATCAATCACTTCATTGGGCAAACCGCTGTCCACCAAGTAGTTGGTCAGCCCGAGGGCCATACCCAAAATCAGCATCACCCCACCAATCACCTGGGTGCAATCGGACAAGGCTTTGCCCAGCACCGGCCACTTGAGTTCACGGTGGGCCAACGCCTGGGTGGCCACTGCGTAGGCAGCGGTCAACGCGGCACTCTCTGTGGGCGTAGCCAAGCCGCTGACCAGGGAGCCGATGGCAATCACCGGTGCCAGAATTTCCCACTTGGCGGCCCATTCTGCGCTAAAAACACGCCGAGACTCAAATGGCTTGGCCGTGAGCGGACGGCTGACATCACCCAACCCGCCACGCCGGAGGTAGCCCCCGACTACCAGCAAAAACACAATCACCACCAACGCGGGCAACACACCGGCCAAAAACATGGTGTTGATCGGCACCCGTGCAATGATGGCGCTCGGCATCAAACTGCACAAAGGCATAGGCTTATTGGGTAAACCCCGCCGCCACAGCCTCTGCCAGCGGCCCATGGCCGGGTGTTTCACGCAGCAACGATTCCGAGAGCTTGAGGTAAAACGCACTGGCCTCACGCGCCAGAATCAGGTCGTCCTCAGGCGCTTGCCCCTGGCTGGCCAGCTCACTGGCAACACCCTGAACAATCAGATAACGGGGTGAACACGCCACCAGCTGAAAAGCCAGCAGCGGGACTAAAAAGCATCGACCCACTGGGATCAAACGTCGCTTTCGATCACGTCTTCCAGGCTCTCGCTGTCCATGACGGCAATTTCAGCATATTGCGCACCATTGAGGCGGTGACGGTAAGCCAGATAAGAGTGGCGGTCAGCCGTCGCTTCGTCACCATCGTCGTCGGCTACAGCGGCCGCCAAGTGGTGTTTGGCTGCGGCTGCGAAATGATGGGCTGCAGCACGGTGATGGTCGCCAATCGACTCAAAGCCCTCATCCAAAGGGGACTCCAAAAATGCATCACCCGATTCAAGTGTTGTTTCTGCCTGGTTGGTCATATTTGGCTCACA
>JBIJDQ010000294.1:0-3851 GCA_044344025.1 Rhodoferax sp. | reverse complement strand
GCTGGCCGCCCGCTGGGTGGTTGAAGAAGGCTTGGAGTACGGCCCAGCCAAACGCCGGGCCGTGAAACAACTTGGTCTTGGTGGGCGTGCAGCTCTGCCCACCAATGAGGTGCTGGACGACGCCGTGCTTGAGTACATTGCCGTGTTTTGTGCCGACACCCAGCCGCATGAGTTGCGGGCGCTGCGCAGGTTGGCTCTGGTCTGGATGGACCGTCTGGCAGTTTTTCGCCCCTACCTTGGGGGTGCGGTGTGGCACGGTACAGCCACCAAGAACTCAGACATCTACCTGCAGTTGTTTTGTGACGATTGCAAGTCAGCCGAAATCGCACTGATTGACCAGAAGGTGCGTTATGTGCCACGCACCGTCATTGGGTTCACGGGCGAGTCGGTGGAGGCCTTGAGTGTGCATGCGTTTTGCGCTGAATTGAAACAAGACATAGGAGTGCATTTGATGGTGTATGACTTTGATGATGTGCGTGGTGCGCTCCGGCCAAATGCCAAGGGACGGGTCCCGCGCGGCGATGCCGTGGCCGTGCGTCGTCTGTTGCAAGAGGTGTCTGCTTGAGTTCGCCAAACGTTTCACGGCGTGGCTGGGTGGCTGCGGCGGCAGGCTTTGCTTTGACAGGTGTGGGGGCTGGCTTGGCCTGGCGCACCTCAAATCGGCAGTCGCAAGCCCTGTCTGAGGCTGAAGCGGGCTTTTGGCAGCAGCAGTTTGCCCAGTTGGACGGCAGCATGCTCACCGCAGCGTCATTCAAAGGCAAGCCTTTGGTGCTGAACTTTTGGGCCACCTGGTGCCCGCCTTGTGTGGAAGAGTTGCCGCTATTGAACGCCTTTTTTGCCGAAAACAAGGCTAAAGGCTGGCAAGTTTTTGGTTTGGCGGTGGACCAGGCGAAGCCGGTAGCGCGCTTTCTGCAGCAGTCTCCGCTGTCTTTTCCGGTGGCCTTGGCTGGTTTTCCGGGAATCGAGACCAGCCGATCACTCGGAAACCTAAGTGGCGGGTTGCCCTATACAGTGGTTTTTAGCGCCGCTGGCAATGTGCTGCACCGTAAAATGGGCAAGTTGACCCCCGAAGACTTGGCGGCCTGGAGTCGCTCGCCGGTTTAGGTGCGAAAATTTTCAAGGTAAAATGAGCAATGTTTAGCTTGTTTTGATGAAAATTATTGCAATTTAGTCAAATTTCAAGTGAATTTCTGTTAGTTGTTAGTCTTTTCGTTGGAGACCTCATGGACCTCAGAAAACTTAAAACATTGATTGATCTGGTATCAGAGTCAAACGTCTCGGAGCTTGAGATTACGGAAGCAGAGGGCAAGATTCGCATTGTCAAAGGCGGCGTTGCCATGGTTCAGCACTATGCACCTATGCCCATGGGGCACGCACTTGGCAGTGCGCCTGCCGTGCCGGTGGCAGCGGTGGAATCGGCACCAGTTGCCGCGCCTGTCGAAACCGGCCACACGGTGAAGTCACCGATGGTGGGCACTTTTTATCGCTCTGCAACACCTGGTGCGAAGTCGTTTGTCGAGATAGGCGACGCGGTGAAAGAGGGGGACACCCTTTGCATCATTGAGGCCATGAAGATTCTCAACGAGATCGAGTCGGACAAAACAGGGACAGTGCGCCGAATTCTTGCTGACAACGGTCAGGCTGTTGAATACGGCCAGCCTTTGTTCATCATTGATTGAGGGCAGAGCAGCTCATGTTTAAAAAAATTCTGGTCGCCAATCGCGGTGAAATCGCCTTGCGAATACAGCGTGCCTGCCGTGAGCTTGGCATTAAGGCGGTAATGGTGTACTCAGAGGCTGACCGTGATGCCAAGTACGTCAAGCTTGCCGAGGAGGCGGTGTGTATTGGCCCGGCCTCTTCTGCGTTAAGTTACCTGAATATGCCCGCCATTATTTCGGCTGCTGAAGTGACCGATGCCGAGGCCATTCACCCGGGTTACGGGTTCTTGAGCGAAAACGCCGATTTCGCCGAGCGTGTGGAACGCAGCGGTTTTCAATTCATTGGTCCCACGCCAGAATCCATCCGCATCATGGGCGACAAGGTGTCGGCCAAACAGGCCATGATCAAGGCTGGTGTGCCTTGTGTTCCTGGTTCGGAGGGTGAGTTGCCTGATGACCCTGTCCAGATGAAGCGCATTGCACGGTCCGTCGGCTACCCGGTCATCATCAAGGCCGCAGGTGGGGGCGGTGGCCGCGGCATGCGCGTGGTGCACACCGAAGCTGCTTTGGTGAATGCTGTGGCCATGACCAAAAACGAAGCGGGTGCCGCTTTTGGCAACGCTGCGGTGTACATGGAAAAGTACCTGCAAAACCCCCGTCACATTGAAATCCAGATTCTGGCGGATAAGTACAAAAATGCAGTCTATCTGGGTGAGCGTGATTGCTCCATGCAGCGTCGGCACCAAAAAGTCATTGAAGAGGCCCCCGCTCCGGGTATTCCCCGCAAGTTGATCGAGCGAGTGGGTGAGCGCTGTGTGGCCGCTTGCAAAAAAATTGGCTACCGGGGTGCTGGCACCTTTGAGTTTTTGTTTGAGAACGGTGAGTTCTATTTCATCGAAATGAACACCCGGGTGCAAGTAGAGCACCCAGTGACCGAGATGACCACCGGCATTGACATCGTCAAAACCCAGATCATGGTCGCCGCAGGTGAAAAGCTTCCCTTTACCCAGCGCCAGATTCAGATTCGTGGTCACGCCATTGAGTGCCGTTTAAATGCCGAAGATGCGTACAAGTGCATTCCCTCGCCGGGGCGCATCACCATGTGGCACCCGCCAGGTGGCCCCGGTGTGCGCGTGGACTCGCATGTGTACACCAATTATTTTGTACCACCCAACTACGACTCGATGATTGGCAAGATCATTGTGCATGGCGATACCCGTGAACAGGCTCTGGCGCGCATGCGCACCGCACTGGGTGAAACTGTGGTGGAAGGCATCAACACCAACATTGCCTTGCACCGTGAACTGATGGTGGATGCCAAGTTCATGGAGGGTGGCACCAACATCCACTACCTTGAAGGTTGGCTTGCCAACCGCAACCGGTAATGGGCTCCTGCGATGTTTGAATTGCGTTTGATGTGCCCCGAGGAACGGGTTGAGGCCTTGAGTGACGCGCTTGATGCCTTGGATGCCTTGAGTGTCAGTGTGGAAGATGCCGATGCCCAAACCGATGCCGAGCAGGCCTTGTTTGGTGAACCCGGCATGCCCGCACCCAAGGAGGGTTGGCTACGCTCACGGGTACTGGCTTTGTATGACACCCGTGCGCAGGCCAAAGAGACCATCGATTTGCTCCAAGCGCAGGATTTTTTTGCCGGTTGCGAGGTTTTGGGCATTCAAGAAGTGCCTGAGCAGGACTGGGTGCGGTTGACGCAGTCGCAGTTTGCGCCGGTGGACATTACCTCAGACTTCTGGATTGTTCCCACCTGGCATGAGCCACCCGAGCAGGCCCGCGTGGTGATTCGTCTTGACCCCGGACTTGCCTTTGGCACAGGAACACATCCCACCACCCGCATGTGTTTGCGGTGGATTGCGCGTCAAGGTCAAACCGGTATGTCTGGTCAAGCTGCGTTTGGCCGGGTGTTGGATTACGGGTGTGGCTCTGGTATTTTGGCCATTGGTGCCGCCAAATTTGGGGCCCGTGACGTGGATGCCGTGGACATCGACCTGGCGGCGGTTGAGTCAACGGCTTTGAACGCACAAGCCAACCATGTGGCGGTTCGCTCGGGTTTGCCTGAGACCGCCGATGGGGTCTATCAGACTGTGCTGGCCAACATTTTGGCGACACCCCTGAAAGTGCTTGCGCCCTTGTTGTGGTCGCGGGTGGCACCCGGCGGTCATCTGGTGCTTGCAGGTA
>JBIJDQ010000026.1:0-13290 GCA_044344025.1 Rhodoferax sp. | reverse complement strand
TGGTCATGGTGCTGGTTTGCGGGCCGACCGCAGTGCTGACGTAAATGACACGGATAAGCATTATTCGACACCCCATTAAGTTGATTGGCTGATGATAGCCAATGGCACTTGTTGTTGTTTGGCCGTGGCACTAAGCCACCATGGCAAGTGTGCAGGTGCCGACATCGCGGTCAGGCTGTGAGTTGGTAAGCCTCGGGCGTATCACCCTTTGGTGGGGTTTTACTACACTTCACGCCTACCCTGAACCTCCTATGTCGTCCCTGTCTGCCAAATTGAACCCAGCCACTCTGCTTGAAATTCACGATGTCACCCTGTTTCGTGGCACTTACAAGGTCTTTGACCAGCTGACGCTGCACCTCAACGAGCCACGTATCGGTCTGATTGGCGACAACGGGGCGGGGAAGAGCAGCCTGTTTCGAATGATTTGTGGTCTTGATGTGGTGCAGTCCGGCGCGGTGCGAGTGCGAGGCGTTGAGGCGCAACAGGCCAATGTCCGTCGGCCAGGCATGGTCGGCATGATGTTTCAGAACCCGGACGACCAGATTATTTTTCCGACCGTGGAAGAAGAACTTGCATTGGGCCTGAGCCCGACCGGTATGTCGCGCCGGGAGGCCATTGCCAGGTCGCGCGAGTTTTTGGCATCCAGGGATTTGGCACACTGGTCGCCACGGTCGATTGGCAGCTTGAGCCAGGGTCAGCGCCAACATGTCTGCTGGCTGGCCATGATGATTGCCGCGCCAGAGGTACTGCTTCTGGATGAACCCTTTGCCAGTCTGGACCTGCCTGGGCAAGCGCTGCTCAGCCTTGACATTGCCCGGGCCAGCCAGCAGGTGATGGTGTCAACGCATTTGCTGCAGCATGTTCGCCACTTTCAGCGGGTCATCTGGCTCGACAAAGGGCGGGTGCGCGCAGATGGTGTGGGGCAAAGTGTTTGTGCTGCTTATGAGTCAGATGTGGCCGCCCGCCAGAGCTTTTCGTTTACGGACAAGCAGCCAGACGGTGGCAACCCGGTCTCCTGAACACAATACGGGGAAAACACTTTGGGAAGTCTCTACAGCGAACACCTGACCTGGCTGCACCGGGTTCCTGCGGCCGTCAAACTGGCTTTCTTTGCGGTGCTGGGGCCAGTGCTGTTCGTGTTGGATGGCCTTGTGGCCCTGATTCTCATCACGCTGGCCTGTTGTCTGCTTTTTGCCACGCTTGGGCAGGCCGCCCGGTCGGGTCGAAAGCTGGTGGCCTCGGTGGTGTTGGCCGGGCTTTTGATCATGGCCTTTCATGCCTGGATGGGCCAGCCGATGCTGGGCACGGTGAGTGCCTTGCGGCTTATAAGTGCCTCGCTGCTGGGCATTGCACTCACTTTGACCACGCGTTCAAAGGATTTGTTGAGTGTGTTTGAACGGCTTCTTTCGCCGCTTAAACATGTGGGCATCCGGACCGAGCGGCTCGCCTTGCAACTGGCCCTGATGCTGCGTTTCACTGAGCACTTTTTTGTGGTGTGGAGGCGCCTGGATGATGCCCATCGGGTAAGGACTGGAAAAGCCGGGGGCGTTAAGCTTTTGGCACCGCTGACCATCAAGATGTTGATCTCTGCTCGCCGGGTCGCAGATACACTGGAATTGCGTTTGGGGGAATGATGCCAACGGTGGCATCGCCCTGCTTTTTGTTTAAATTCGATTCTTCTCCATGAAATCATCCCGTTCCCTGGCATTTGTGTCCTTGTTTGCTGCGTTGATGGCGGTCTTTGGCCTGATTCCCAAAATTGACCTGCCTTTGGGTGTGCCGATCACGCTTCAGACACTGGGGGTCATGCTAGCGGGCTGCCTGCTCGGGCCGAAAAGAGGGCTGCAGGCGCTTTTGCTGTTTCTCGGTGCGGTGGCTTTCGGTTTGCCGCTGCTGTCCGGTGGGCGGGGCGGTTTCGGGGTGTTCATGGCGCCGTCTGCCGGTTACCTCATCGGCATGCCTTTTGGCGCGCTGGTCACCGGGTGGTTGATGACCATGTTGCCCAGTGCCACGCCACGGCGTGCCGCAGCCAGTGCGTTTTTGGCATCCAGCCTGGGTGGCTTGCTGACCGTGCATGCCTTTGGTGTGGCCGGCCTGGTGAAAATTGCCAACCTGTGGTGGTTTACACCGTGGCACGCGGCGTGCCGGACTGGAATTTTGGCGGCCGCGCGCTGAAATGAACCCGGGGCAGCCTGCTGACCTGGTGCACGCGCCGCTGGCCGAGTGGGCGGTGTCGCGGGGTGATGCGGTTGCCATTCGTTGTGGTGCGCAGGCGCTGACCTTTGCCCAGCTGCACGCCGCCGTGACCGAGCGGTCAGCCGCCATCCAGAAGGCCCGCGCACCAGCGACCATGCTGGTCAATGAGGTCTTGCCCATGCTTGAGCGGCTGGTCGACTTTTTGGCCATCATCCGCAGTGGCCGCTGTGCCGCTGTGGCTGACCCTGACTGGCCGGAGGCAGTTCGCCAGACTGTGGTCGGCACCTTGTCGGTTGAGGCGGCTGACCCACCTGCGCCGCTGCCGGGCTCCGCTTTTTATGTTGGGTACACCTCGGGCAGCACGGGCAAACCCAAGGGTTTCAAACGCGATCACCAGTCATGGACGAGCAGCTTTCGGGCCTGCCTGGATGCCTTCGGGCCAGATGCGGGCAGTTGCATTCTGGCACCGGGAAAGGACGCGCATTCGCTGTTTCTGTTTGGCATGTTGCTTGGCCTCTGGACTGGCGGCGGCGTGGTGGTGCAAACGCAGTTTTCTGCCACCCGTGCGCTCGACACGCTGCGCAGTGGCCTGACACCCTGCCTGGTTGCCGTGCCGAGCCAGTTGATGCTGATGGTCGAGGTGGCAAAACGCCGGGGTGCAGCTCCGATTAATGGAGTCAGACTCATCCTGATCAGCGGCTCGCGCTGGATTCGTTCGCGCACGGCAGAACTTCGTGTTTTGTTCCCATGTGCCCGGATCATTGAGTTCTATGGGGCATCTGAAATCAGTTTTATTGCATGGATGGACACGGACGCGTCTGCGCCCGCGCAGGTGGTGGGGTACCCGTTCAAAACAGTCGAGCTACAAATTCGTGAGCGCGACCCCAGCCAGGACGAGCGCGCTGGTCTGATCTATGTGAAAAGTCCGATGCTTTTCATGGGTTACTTGGGTGGGGGCGACGACGACACCGCTGCACTGCGGGACGGCGACTGGTTATCAGTGCGCGACCTGGGTTACCTTGATGCGTTGGGGCGGCTTTGCCTGGCGGGCCGCCAAAGCCGCATGATCGTGACCAGCGGAAAGAACCTGTTTGCAGAAGAGCTGGAAGGTGTTCTTGAGGCCCATCCAGCGGTTGTCAGCGCCTCGGTGCATGGGGTGGATGACCCACTTCGTGGTCGTCAGGTGGTCGCCATTCTCAAGCTCAAGCCAGAACTGGCGGATGCACTGCCTGGCCCATTGCAGCTCTCTGACTGGTGCCGTCAAACGCTTGAAACCTACAAGTCGCCAAGGCAGTACTTTGTTTGCCAGGACTGGTGCCTCACCGCCAGTGGCAAGACCGACCACCCGGTGCTGGCGCTAAGTCTGCGTCAGCATCTGGATGTGACTACCACTGCGCAAGCCGACCTGCCATGCCTGACGCCATTGCGTTAGTCGGGGCCTGGGCTCGCAGCGCTGTTGCGCCGCAGGGTGGCGCATTTCGCACACTGCAAGCGCACGAGATCGGGACCCCAGTGGTGCACGCGCTGTTGCAGCGTGCCGGCGTGTCAGCGCCCACGGTAGATGCTCTTGTGCTTGGGAATGCCCTTGGCGCGGGTGGCAACCCGGCCCGAATGCTGGCGCTGGCATCGGGCCTGTCTGCGCGTTGTGCCGCGTTTTCGGTCGACACGCAGTGTTGCTCCGGTCTTGATGCGGTGTCGATGGCGGTGGGATTGTTGGCATCTGGCCAGGCCTCTGTGGTCATTGCCGGGGGAGTCGAAGCCTGGAGCCGCGCCCCGATCAGACAGGTGCGTCCCCTGCATGCAGGGCAAACTGCCGTTGCCTACGAGCAACCGGCGTTTTCACCCGACCCCTCGCGCGACCCGAATTTACTGGTGTCCGCCGCAGACTACGCTTTGCAACAGGGGTTTAGCCGCGCGCGGCAGGACGCTTATGCGGTGCTTAGCCACCAGCGCGCGGTGTTGCATGGGGCTGTATTGGCCGCAGATATTGTGCCCGTGAATGGTCTGCAACAAGATGCTTATCCACGGGTCATGGATGCCGCCCGCGCCGCGCGAATGCCGGTGGCGGTGAGGGCAGCAGCCTGCCAAGCGTGGACCGAGCAGACTGCCATGCGCCCCGCCGATTGCGCAGTCAGTACGCTGGCCATTTCGCCCAAGGCCGACGGCGCTGCGCTGGTCTTGCTGGCCACCCCGCAAGCGTGCAAATCGCTTGGCATTGCGGCGAAAGCGGCCTGGATCACTTCAGCCGCTGTGGGAGGGGATTCCGGCACGCCTTTGCTGATGGCTGAACAGGCTGTTGTGGCGGTCCTGTCACGGGCAGGGCTGGGTAGCGTGGACTGCCTCCAGGTGATTGAGTTGCACGACGCGTTTGCCGTGCAGGGCCTGAGTTTTTGTCAGGCTTTTGGGCTTGAGCCGACACGCATCAACCGGCGTGGTGGTGGCTTGGCGCGTGGGCACCCTATCGGGGCCTCCGGGGCCATCGCAATGGTTCGCATGTTGTCTGACTTGCAGCGCGACGAGTTGGCCGGTGCATGTGGGCTGGTTGCCGTGGCGGGTGCTGGGGGCATTGGCTCGGCTGCCATTGTTCAGCGACTTTGACAAACCTCGTCAAGGGGGGGCTTTGGTTTTGCTTGCTCTTAGGTGATGACCCGAAAGAAATCATCCAGGTCGCAGCGTGTGGTTTTGGCCTGATTCACGGGTGCTGGGGTGTCGGCATACCCGAGAGCCAGCCCGCACACAATGGCGCAATCTGCATCCAACGCCAGGCAACGGCGCACCAGAGTCGGGTAGCTTGAAATAGCCCCAATCGCGCAGGTCCCTAGGCCGTGGGATTGGGCGGCCAGCATCAGGCCGTAAACCGCCATCCCTAAGTCCATGTAGCCGCCGCTGCCAAAATCACGGTGAATGGTGACAAGCAGCGCTGTCGGGGCATCAAAAAAACGGAAATTGCGCTCAAACTGCGCATCACGCCCCGCATGGTCGGCGCGGCCAATTCCCAATGCCCCATACAAGGCCTGGGCCGCAGCTACCTGGCGCCGGCGCAGTGCCATGGGCAAAGGTTCGGGAAAATAGGTGTAGTCCTCAGGCTCTTGCTGGCCATTGCGCCACGCTTCAACCAGGCTGCTGGAGAGGTTTTTCCTGGCTTGGCCCTGAACCGACAAGAAGGCCCCGGGCTGCAGGTTGGCACCGCTGGGCGCACACCGGGCCGCCTCCACTACCTGCCGCAGTAGGATGTCAGGCACCTGGGTCGGCAGGTAGGCACGCACGGATTTCCGCTGTGTCACCAGTCTGGTCAACAATTCGGGGTCGGGACGTGTCACAAGTTAGATGCAGGAGAAAAACACAATGCAATTATCTTCGCCTTCGCGCAGGGTTTTCGTGGCTGCGCAAGCTGCGCGTACATGGGGCGCTTGAGCCATGACCCTCCGTTACCACGAGCTGAAGAATCGGCCTTTTGAAGATGTGCGCCACCGCTACCGGGCAGCCGACAGCATGCTCTACGCGCTTGGCATTGGCATGGGCGCAGACCCGCATGATTTGAGCCAGCTGCGTTTTGTGTACGAGCAAGACCTGCTCGCCATGCCGACCATGGCTGTGGTGCTGGGCTGTCCAGGGTTTTGGATGCGCGCACCCGACACCGGGCTTGATTGGAAAAACATCTTGCAAATTGAGCAGTCGCTCACCCTTCACCACACTTTGCCGCCGATCGGTGATGTGGTTGGCAAGACGGTTGTGGAGTCCATTGTTGACAAGCGCGCCAAAGGTGCGGTTCTCACCACCCGGCGTGATATTTTCGATCCGGCGACATCGTTGCTGCTGGCCAGCACCCGTTCCACCATGTTGTGCCGGAATGAGGGGCATTTTGGCGGGGGTGATGCGACGGTGCCGGTTGCCCACCCTGTACGGCAAGGCCCGCCTGACCTTTGCTGCGTGTTGCCAAGTTTTGCGCAATCGGCGTTGATCTACCGCCTCAGCGGCGACCACAACCCTTTGCATGCGGACATCCGGGTGGCGCAGGGTGTTGGCTTCGATCGCCCCATTTTGCATGGTCTGTGCACCTTTGGCATGGCCGGTCATGCGGCCTTGCGCGTGTTGTGCGGGTACGACCCTGCACGGCTGAAGGGGATGAAGCTTGGGTTTTCTGCGCCGTTTTATCCCGGAGAAAGCCTCAGAACTTCGTTCTGGATTCTTGATGGTGGCAGGGCGGCATTTCAGTGCCATTCGGTAGAGCGCAATGCCCTGGTCATTCAGCACGGCCTGGTGGATTACCTTGAATAGCGCCACACGGACATAAAAAAAATCCGCCGACGCTTTGCAGCATCGGCGGATTCGGCGGTTTTCAAAACGCGCTGTTTTCTGGGCTGCGGGGTGTATTCCCCGCAGCCGCTTCCCCCCTGATTAACGACCGTAGGCCGTTTCGCCGTGTGACGTGATGTCCAAACCTTCACGCTCTTGTTCTTCTGGAACACGCAGACCAATGGTCATGTCCACAATCTTGAAAGCCACCAACGACACCACGCCTGACCAGATCACCGTGGTCAGCACCGCTTTGGCTTGAATCCAGACTTGTGATGCGATGGAGTAGTCAGCAGAGGTCACCATCGTGGCAGTTACCCAATCAGCCACGTAGCCTGGGCCACCCAAGGCTGGGCTGTTGAACACGCCGGTCAGTAAAGCACCCAAAATACCGCAGACACCGTGCACGCCAAACACATCCAATGAGTCGTCAGCGCCAAGCAGTTTCTTCAGGCCATTCACGCCCCACAAGCCAGCAAAACCAGACAGGAAGCCGATGATCAGCGCACCGCCGATGCCCACATTGCCAGCCGCTGGGGTGATTGCCACCAACCCGGCCACGCAACCTGAGGCGGCACCCAGCATGGAGGCTTTGCCGCGCATCAAGGTCTCACCGATGCACCAGGCCAACACAGCGGCAGCTGTTGCGCCGAAGGTGTTGATGAAGGCCAAGGCCGCAAATCCGTTGGCTTCGAGTGCCGAGCCAGCGTTGAACCCAAACCAGCCCACCCACAGCAGTGACGCACCGACCATGGTCAAGGTCAGGCTGTGAGGTGCCATGGATTCTTTGCCGTAACCAATCCGCTTGCCAACCATGTACGCACCCACCAAGCCTGCGACAGCTGCATTGATGTGAACCACCGTGCCGCCGGCAAAGTCCAGCGCGCCGGATTGCCAGATGTAACCAGCCTTGGCATTCATGGCATCGACCACGTCTTTTGCGCCGTAGGCATCAGGGCCCATCCAGAACCACACCATGTGGGCAATTGGGGCGTAAGAGAAGGTGAACCACAGCACCATGAACATCAACACGGCAGCAAACTTCATTCGCTCAGCGAATGCACCCACGATCAGCGCGCCAGTGATGCCGGCGAATGTCGCCTGGAAGGCTGCAAAGATGATCTCGGGAATAACCACACCCTTGCTGAAGGTGGCCGCGTTGACAAAGGTGCCCGCCGCGTTGTCCCAGATGCCCGCCATGAAGAGTCGGTCAAACCCGCCAAAAAACGCGTTGCCCTCGGTGAATGCCAGGCTGTAGCCGTAAATGAACCACAGCACCACAATCATCGAGAACGTGACCATGACCTGCATCAGCACCGAGAGCATGTTCTTGCTGCGGACCAGGCCGCCGTAGAAAAGGGCCAGGCCAGGTACGGTCATCAAGATCACCAACAATGTGGACACCATCATCCAGGCGTTGTCGCCTTTGTTGGGAACAGGCGCAGGCGCTGCGGCTGCAGCGGGAGCGGCTGCACTGGCAGCGGCCGCTGGTGCGACTGCCTCTGCCGGTTTGGCTTCGGCAGAGGCCACCGTAGCAGATGCACTGGCGGCGGGCACCGCTTCAGACGCAGCGGGTGTCGCAGGGGTTTGTGCCATGGCCACAGAGCCCATCAGCAGACTTAAACCCAAGGTTAGGGAAGCGAGTAGTTTTTTCATGTTGGTGATCTCGTTGAGTTTTGGACGGTTCACAAGGCCTCTGTACCGGTTTCGCCGGTGCGGATGCGGATGACCTGCTCGACGGGGGTGACAAAAATTTTCCCGTCGCCAATCTTGCCGGTGCGTGCAGCACCTTCAATGGCCTCGATGACCTGGTCAACCAGTTCGTCGGCAATGGCCGCTTCGACTTTGACCTTGGGCAAGAAGTCGACCACGTACTCCGCGCCACGGTACAGCTCGGTATGGCCTTTTTGGCGACCAAAGCCCTTGACTTCAGTGACGGTGATCCCTTGCACGCCAATCGATGAGAGCGCTTCGCGCACCTCGTCGAGCTTGAAAGGTTTGATGATGGCGGTAACAAGTTTCATGCGAACTCCTTGAGCAGTAAAAAAGGGTCGGGTCCTGGTGTATTGAGCTTGCTTAGCGCTCTTTACCTAGGGTTGACGTTCTTGTTAAGCAGGGTTCGTGCCAATTTTTAATCTGTGCGTGTTTGCCCATGCAGGCAACAGCTTGGAGCCGCAGTGGAGTCGCGGTTTTGATTGCTGTGTTTAATACATTCAAGTCGCACCAAAAAAGTGCACATTTTTCGCTGCGACCACTTCATGCACTGTTTTTGAAATGACTCAGCAAAAGCATGCCAATTGGCCCACCAGCAGACGCAAAAAAACCGCCAAGGTCGTGAGACGGTGGCGGCTGTTGGTGCGGACTCGGTCCGCGTGGGGGCTTAGGCCTTGTGTGCCTTGCGACGACGTGACATGAAGCCAATCACGCCCAGCCCTGCCATTAACATGGCGTAGGTTTCGGGTTCAGGTACGGCAGTGACGGTCATGGAGCTGAGGTAGAACTGTGCGCCGTTGGTTTCGCCGTAGCGAATGTAGAAGTCTTGGCCGGTGTGGTTCAGGGCAACCGAAGATGTCAGGTTGGCGGTGGTCCAGTTGAGGTTGTCAAAGCTGTAGTCAAATCTAGTACCTGAGCTGAAGCTGGTGTTGTGGCCATCGTCGCGCAGGCCAATGGCGGATATCGTCACGGCTTGGTTGAAGCTTAGCTTGAGGGCTTCACCGACGGTGATGTTGTCGTCGCTGTTGTTATTGAGTTGGTGGTAGACGCCTAATCCGGCACCGATCCCGGTGGTGTTGTTGTAACCGTTTTCGTGATCCTGCACCACCGCTGCAATCGTGCCAAACAGACTGCCGCCATAAGCGGCTGTGGCGTTGACGGTGATGCCACCGCTGGCAAAACTCAGCGTGCCGTTCAGCACAGAGCTGACATCTGAACTGCATTTGTCGTCACCGGTGCAATTAACACCATTGGTAGGTAAAAAATTGCTTGAATTACCGTTGGTCAAGTTGGCGAAATCAAACACCGTCTGCGCTTGAACTGCGGGAGCTGCAAGCACGGCACTGGCCAAAATAAGTTGAAAGAGGTTCATTTTTTTCACCACCTGTAGGTTGGTATCAAAGCTCAAAACTAGCTTTGAGCGGGGTTGCCCCATCGTAAGTGGCGAACAACTTTTTTTGGTCATTCCGTGCTTTAGCGAAATCGGCAATGTGTGCAAAAGTACCGGAATTTGAGTTCTGAAAATGGCCAGGCGTTATGATGTATGTATAAATAAACAGTTATCAAAGCAGTCTGGCTGCACTTCAAGGGGATACGTTCATGAGTCTGTCTTTGGTGCAAAGCCGAGCCCTGTTGGGGTTGGACGCAGCAGCCGTTACCGTTGAGGTGCATCTGGCCAATGGGTTGCCCAGCTTCACACTGGTGGGGCTGGCGGATGTGGAGGTGAAAGAGGCCCGTGAGCGGGTGCGCTGCGCCATTCAAAACTCAGGCCTGGAGTTTCCCAACAACAAACGCATCACCGTCAACCTGGCGCCAGCTGACTTGCCCAAAGACTCTGGCCGGTTTGATTTGCCCATTGCATTGGGCATCTTGGCGGCCAGCGGGCAAATTGACAGCACCAAATTGGCGGGTTACGAGTTTGCGGGCGAGCTGTCGCTCTCCGGCGAGTTGCGCGCGGTGCGTGGGGCATTGGCCATGTCTTTGGCCCTGCACGCCAGCCAGGTGGTCACCCAACTGGTGTTGCCGCCAGCCAGTGCCGAAGAAGCCGCCTTGGTGCCTGGTGCACAGGTGTACCGCGCCCATCATCTGCTTGACGTGGTGCAGCATTTTTTGCCCGATGGCGCACAAGCCTCGCTGACCGAGCCCGGATCCGGTTGGAGCCGGGTGGCCTCTAACCCGCAAACCCAAGAGGCCCAGTACCTGGACATGGCCGATGTCAAAGGCCAGTTGGGTGCCAAGCGTGCCCTGGAGATTGCGGCGGCGGGCGGGCATAGCCTGTTGCTGACGGGGCCGCCGGGGTCGGGTAAATCCATGCTGGCGCAGCGTTTTGCCGGGCTGCTGCCCGCCATGACCACCGACGAGGCTTTGCAAAGTGCGGCCATTGCCAGCCTGGGTGGAAGGTTTTCGCTTGACCAATGGGGGCTGCGCCCAACCTGTCACCCGCACCATACGGCCAGTGCAGTGGCTTTGGTGGGGGGTGGCTCACCACCACGTCCGGGTGAAATTTCTTTGGCGCACCATGGGGTGCTTTTTTTGGATGAACTCCCCGAGTTCCCACGGGCTGCCCTGGAGGCCTTGCGCGAACCACTGGAGAGTGGGCGCATCACCATCTCGCGGGCAGCGCGGCGCGCTGATTTTCCGGCCCAGTTTCAACTGATTGGTGCCATGAACCCCTGTCCTTGTGGCTACCTGGGTTCGTCTCAGCGGGCCTGCCGCTGCACACCCGACCAGGTGGCCCGCTACCAGGGCAAGCTCAGTGGCCCGTTGGTGGATCGCATCGACTTGCATGTGGACGTGCCCGCCGTCAACACCACTGACCTCATGCAGGCACCACCGGGCGAGCGCACCGCCGACATTCGGGCGCGTTGCGCCGCCGCGCGCGAGCGGGCGCTAACGCGCCAGGGCGTGGCCAACCAGGCGCTTCAAGGACAGGCGCTTGACCAGTATGTGCTGCTTGACGAGGCCGCCGCGAAATTTCTCAACGTGGCCGCCACCCGACTCGGCTGGTCGGCGCGCAGCACGCACCGGGCACTCAAAGTGGCACGCACCATTGCTGATTTGGCCGGAGCGCACCGCACCCAGGTCACCCATGTGGCCGAAGCCATGCAATACCGCCGGGCACTGAAAGCCGCTTGATGACCCCGCAGGCACAACGCTACAACCTGCGCCTGGTGCTCAGCCTGTCCGTGGCGCAACTGATCAGTTGGGGCAGCATTTTTTACATGTTTGCATTGGTGCTGGAGCCACTGGAGCGTGACCTGGGTTTGAACCGCGCCGAGGTGTCGCTGGCTTTCAGTTTGGCACTGCTGGCCGAGGGATTGATGGCTTACCCGGTGGGGCGCTGGATTGACCGTGGCCACGAGCGCCTGGTGATGACGGCGGGCTCCGCGTTGGCGGGTGTGTGCCTTGTGTTGCACGCCCAGGTCACCAGTCTGGTGGCTTTGTATGCGGTTTGGCTTGGTCTGGGCACTGCCATGGCGGCGGTGCTTTATTCGCCAGCCTTCGCGCTGGTAACGCGGCGTTTCCCCAACGACTTTCGCCGCGCCATCATCACGCTCACCTTTTTGGGTGGCCTGGCCAGCACGGTGTTTATTCCGCTCACGGCCTGGCTAATGCATGCCTTGGGTTGGCGGGACGCGCTGCTGAGCCTGGCCGCACTGCATTTGCTGGTCTGTGTGCCACTGCATTGGGCTACGCTGCGCCATGCGCCTGGGCGACCAGCGCCTTGGGCACCCCATGGCAAAGACGCAAGTCTGCGGCCTTTGCTGCGCAGCAAGCCGTTTTTGTTGATCGGCCTGTTTACCGTGGCCATGATGTCGGTCACAGTGGCCATCCCGGCGCACATGGTGAGTTTGCTGCGTGAAAATGCCTTGCCCGAGGTTTGGGTGATTGCCTTGCCAGCCGCCGTTGGGCTGGTGCAGGTGTTGGGGCGTGTGTTGTTGTATTTTTTTGAACACCGTGCGGACTTGCACCAAGTCAACCGCTGGGTGCCGATGTTGATTCCCTTGGGTTTGCTGGTGCTGTTGGTGGCCCCGTTCACCGGGTCGTGGCAGGTGCTGGTCGTGGGCCTGTTTGTGGTGATTTATGGCCTGGGCAATGGCATGCTGACCATCGTGAAAGGCACGGCCATGGCCCAATATGTCAGTCGAACCCACGTGGCCACGCTCAATGGTGCCTTGGGTGTGCCGCTGGCGCTGGCACGGGCAACCGCACCCTTGTTGCTGGGGGTCATGTGGTCACCCCAAGCGGGCTACAGCCACGGGCTGTGGCTGCTGCTGGGTTTGAGTGGGCTCGGCGTGATGGCATTGGTGCTGGCGCAAGGTGCCAGCCTGGGTGCAGATTAACGCGGCAAAAGGTTGTCACCGTTGACGGTGACCTGGCTACCTACCGCGGCCGGTGTGGTTTGCCGCACGACGCGGTGGCTGCCATCGTCCATGCGCACCGTGACCTCGTAGTGGGTGACCTTGTTCATCTTTTTCTCAACTGCATTGCCGGCCATGCCGCCGCCGACAGCGCCCAAAATGGTGGCCAGTGCCTTGCCGGTGCCGTCGCCAATCTGGTTGCCCACCACCGCGCCTAACACGCCACCTGCAATAGCGCCTGTGCCGCTGCCTGTGCCCGGCACATCAACTGGGGTCACGCGTTCAACCGTGCCACAGGTTTCGCAGATGGCCTTGACTGGCTCTGGTGGGCGCGCCACGGCGGGTTCAGGGTTTTGGGGCCGCACAGGTTTGGGGCTGGCGCTGGGCAAGAATACCTCGTTTGCTCCTGAATTTTTAGTGGTATGAGCTTGTTGGGTGTGCACTGCAGGCCGATTTGACGTTGAAGTTGCGGATTTTTGAGTGCTCAGGGCTTGGCTGGCGGGTGGTTTTTGCATGGCAGGTGCCATGTCGGGTGCACTGGCTTGGGCAAGCGGCGCACTCGACGGGGCGCTGACTGGCGCACTTGCAAGCACTGCGGTTGGGTGTTCCAGCACCGCCGTACGTGGCTCGGTGGGTTGGCTCTGGATGCGAATCAGTGTGGCCCCCATGGCCAACACCGCAACGCCCAAAACGGCGATCGCAGCCCAGAGCGTTTTGTTGCTGC
>JBIJDQ010000025.1:0-13305 GCA_044344025.1 Rhodoferax sp. | reverse complement strand
CACCAACGTGCCGCACATCTTTGCCATCGGCGACATCGTGGGCCAGCCCATGCTGGCGCACAAAGCGGTGCACGAGGCGCATGTGGCAGCCGAAGTGATTGCCGGTGAAATACAAGGCAACAAAGAGCTGGCTGCAGCAGCCTTCAACGCAAGGGTCATTCCCAGTGTGGCCTACACCGACCCGGAAGTGGCATGGGTGGGCCTTACCGAAGACCAGGCCAAGGCGCAGGGCATCAAGGTCAAGAAGGGTCTGTTCCCTTGGAACGCATCCGGCCGCGCCATTGCCAACGGGCGTGACGAGGGCGTTACCAAACTGCTGTTTGATGATTCCCCGGAAGCACATGGCCACGGCAAGATCCTGGGCGGCGGCATGGTCGGCACGCACGCGGGCGACATGATCGGTGAGATCGCACTGGCGATTGAGATGGGAGCGGACGCTGTCGACATCGGCAAGACGATTCACCCGCACCCTACGTTGGGCGAGAGCATCGGCATGGCGGCGGAAGTTGCCCACGGCAGTTGCACGGATGTGCCGCCGAGCAAGAAGTAAGTACCTCAACTGCTACTGATTCAGTAGCTGGCCGCGCATATTCCGTAAGGGCTGCGCGGCTTTTTTGTTGCAAGGCCGTGCTCATTGAGTCCACCAGGGCCATTCAAGCTATTGAATACAACATTTCCTGACATATTTTTTTGGCAACCTCCAAATCCAGCTGTTGCATGGCAATTTCTACAGCGTCCAATTGGTCCGGCACCACAGCACTTAAAACACCCCGAAGCTCTGCCAATCGTTGCAGCGCAAATAGATCTGAATTGTTCAGGAGCCCGGTTAGCTCATTGACTGCGAGTCTCGCGGTATTTAGTTCGGCCTCGGAAACCTTGTTCAAACTTTGCTTTACGGTCGCGACCGGTTGTTCGGAGGACGGCTGAAGAACGTCAAGGACGTGGCGAAACGATGTTTGCGTCGAGCGAACCAACTTTGTAAGGGCCGGGGAATGCTCCATAAGAGCATGGCTGCTCGTTTTGGATTTGCACATGGTTTCAAGATGAGATGCGAACTCGGCCAGCTGCTTTGCACCTAGCGTTGAAGCAGTGCCCTTCAGGCTATGCGCATGTCGCCCGGCCTCATGCAATGAAGGGATGGAAAGCAAGCGCTCAAATTCCGGCACAGCACCATCCAATTGCTTCACAAAATCTCCGACCAGGCGGGTATAAAGATTGCGCATGCCCGACATACGTTGCAACGCACCTTCCACATCAATTTCACTGTTGCCAAAAATGGAAGGAGAAGGGGCAATCCCCTCATCGGCTTTGGTATTTTCTGGTGAGTTTTCTACTGCGCGATAGCCACTGACGCGCAGCAGAACCCATACTAGATGGCTCAGGTCGAAGGGCTTGCCAACGTGGTCGTTCATGCCCGCTCTCAAACAGGCTTCACGGTCACTGGCCATTGCGTTGGCTGTCATGGCGACAATCGGTAAATCAGTCAGCCCGAGGTCCTTGCGAATGATTTTTGTTGCTTCAAAACCGTCCATTACTGGCATCTGAAGGTCCATTAGCACCACGTCAAAGGGTGTTGCGGCATTGGCCTCGGTGACTGCGCTCACGCCCAACAATCCGTTATCTGCAATCTGGACTCTGGCCCCTTCTGCGCTAAGCAGCTCCCGGGCAACTTGCTGATTAATTAGGTTGTCCTCGACTACCAGCACCCTCATGCCATTCAGCCGTTTCACTTGCGTTTTATTGTCGCGAGTTTTGGACCTCAGGTTACTTTTGCCTTCGTAGGCATCGACCACCACTTCACGCAACATGGAGGCCGTGATCGGCTTGACCAGAAATGCATTCAGTTGCGCTTGTTCCTGTGCACTACGTTGGGATAAAGATTCACGACCGTTGGCGGTCACCATGACTGTTATCGGAGCAGTCTTTCCATTTAGCGAAACGCGAAGGCGCTCAATGGTTTCCCACCCATCCATGCCTGGCATATCCCAGTCCATAAAGATGGCCTGGTAGTCGTTACCCATTTGTTGAACCAATTTCAGTGCCTCCGCACCGCCTTGGGCAACATCTACGCACCATCCAAGAGAGGTCGCCATTGCAGCGATCAAATCGCGCGCCATGGCATTGTCATCGACCACTAGCACCCGTATCGTCTGCGAATTTTGGATGACCTGTTTGCCGTCCTGGTCAAGTTCGTTAACTGAAATCGGTAATTGAATCTCAAAATGGAAAGTGCTTCCTTCTCCCTCGGCGCTGTCTACTGCCAGATCACCCCCCATCATGCTGACAAGGCGTTTGCAAATCGACAGACCAAGTCCTGTTCCTCCAAAGCGCCGCGTTGTAGAGGCTTCGGCTTGCATAAAGTCACTAAAGAGGCGTTTTTGGTTTTCGGGACTGATCCCTATCCCACTGTCTTTCACCGCAATGCGCAAGGTCGCAGCGTCTGCAGTCTGCCGAACTGTCTGCACCTGAATAACGATTGTTCCCCGTTCAGTGAATTTGAGGGCGTTCCCGCTCAGATTGATCAGCACTTGCTGCAAACGTAAGGAGTCCCCGACCAAATTGTGCGGAAGGGTAGGATCCAGGTCAAATAAAACCTCTACCGGCTTTTGTCCGAGATTGGAAGAAACAATAACCGACAGATCACGTAGCAATCGCTCAAAGGAAAAGGGCTGGGGATCAAGTTCCAACTTGCCCGCTTCGATCTTGGAAAAATCCAGAATGTCATTAAGTAGGCTCAACAGGGACCTGGCAGCAGATTCAGCCTTGCTCGCGTAGTCCCCTTGACGTGCATTGAGCTCGGTTGCTGAAAGGAGGCTGAGCATTCCCAATATCGCGTTCATGGGGGTGCGAATTTCATGGCTCATATTTGCCAAAAACTGGCTTTTGGCAACACTGTGCGCCTGGGCAAGTGTCAAGGCTTCGTGCAGTTGTGCATCGATACGCTTACGTTCAGTGATGATGGTGCCGGTACCTCGGTAACCGGCAAAAAGCCCTGTAGCGTCGACGTGTGGCACACCAGAGACTGCGATCCATCGAATGTCTCCGTCGCTGCCCCGAATCTGATACTCATAGTTCTTGAATGGCAGATGTTGTGTGAGCAATTCCAAGTGCTCCCTTATGGACTCCTGTGGGTTGAGAGCATCTACTTCCAATATATCCCTGCGATTCCTGCCAAGCAAGTTGCCCGCCGGTAGACCATAGACCTTCTCGAAATTTTCTGAAAAGTAACTAAAACGATGGCTTGCTTCCGTCTCCCAAAACCAGTCCGAAGCGCTCTTGGAAAAATCACGCCAACGCTCCTCATCCTCCTGCAAATGCTGCGTTGCCCTTTTCATATCAAGCACTGCCCGACGTCCCTTGAGGGTATGGCTAACGGTGACAGCAAGTTGACGCAGTACTTCGCGCTGGGTGCTGGTCAATTGATGCGGTTTATTGTCAATGACGCACAGCGTTCCGATTCGAAGACCATCCTCCATGACAATCGGCGCGCCGGCATAAAAGCGAATATCTGGCGTCGACACGACCAGAGGATTGTCAGAAAATCGCAGGTCTTCGGCAGCGTTCGACACCTCAAATATGGCGTCGTTCAGTATTGCGTGGGCACAGAAGGAGATGTCCCTTGGAGTCTCCGTTACACCAGGCAGTCCAATGTTGGCTTTGAACCACTGCCGGTCAGAATCCACCAAGGTAATCAGGGATATTGGGACGCTACATGCCATGGATGCGATTTTGACCAGCGCTTCAAATTCCTCTTCGGGTCGAGTATCAAGAACCTCAAGGTCAAGTAGAGCTCTTAATCGGTCCGGCTCATTAACGGGCAATGAAGCTGATTGCATTGAATACCCAAGCGAATTGATGGTGGCCATAGTGGTTGCAGTGTTCACAACTCTGTCACAGATGCGTTACGCCTCATTGAGACATGGGTAACGGATCGCCCCCGTGTCAGGCTGATAACCAAAGGAACGCTCGATGTGTGAACAGTGAACAACATCGTAAGAATTCTAGATATTTGCAGGAATTTGTATGTCGGTGTTGTCCTACAAATTGGGGCTGCTGGAGATCAGTTTATTGCCGGGCCGCGTCAATCAGGTCAAAACGATGGGAATCGATTCAGCATTGCCAGGAAGTCGGTCTTTGGCATCGGCCTGCCTAAAAGATAGCCCTGAATTTGGTTGCATCCGGCTTCCTGGAGCAAGTGCAACTGCCGGTCGGTTTCTACTCCTTCTGCGAGGGGTGTCATGCCCAGACTAGTGGACAGGGCAACGATGGCTGAAATGATCACGGCATCGTCAGGGTCTGTCTCCAGATCGTTGATGAAAGTGCGGTCGATTTTGATCTTGTCGATAGGAAACTTCTTCAAGTATCCAAGAGATGAATAGCCGGTACCAAAATCGTCAAGGGCAATGCTGAGACCCAAAGTGCGCATTCTGCGCAGGGTTTCTATTGCACTGTTTGCATCGCCCATGATCGTCCCCTCGGTCACCTCGACCTCAATGCAGCTTGAAGTGACCCCGGTTTTCGTGAAAATGGCTTCGAATGATTCCACGAGGTCCTTTTGCCGGAATTGCACCGGGGACACATTGACCGCAATCTTTACCTGTGGCCCCCCAGCGTCCTGCAAAGACTTTTGCAGCAGACAAACCTGCTCCAGTACCCACAGGCCTATGGGAACAATCAGGCCGGTTTGCTCTGCAATGGGAATGAATGTCGTGGGTGAGATGTTTCCAATTTCCGGATTATTCCAGCGCAAAAGTGCCTCGGCTCCGATAAGCTTTCGATTCTGGGAATCAAACTGGGGTTGGTATACCACTGCCAATTCACCCAACTCAATCGCTTTGCGCAGGCGTGTCTCGGTAAGGTAGCGCTTGTGCGCAGAAGCATTCATCTCCTCGGAGTAGAGCCTGTAGCAGTTTTTACCATCGTCCTTGGCGCGATAGAGGGCCAGATCTGCGTTGCGCATCAAAATGTCGGAGTCGATTCCGTCTTTGGGATAAAACGTGATTCCGACGCTGCAGCCTACAAAAACTTCACTACCTTCGAGGCAGATCGGGAGATTGATTTCCTCGATGATCCTCTCCACGACTCCTGAAATCCGTTCCGGGGTGTCAATGCCTTCAAGTACTGCTACGAACTCATCTCCGCCAAGGCGGGCAAGCGTGTCCTCATCACGAAGCTGGCTCAGCGCACGCTGGCTTACTATCTTCAGCAGTGCATCTCCAGCGGGGTGCCCCAGCGTATCGTTCACGGCCTTGAAGTGATCCAGGTCGAAAAGGATGACTGCAACGTAGTGTTCATCGCGTTTTGCCCGCAAAAGGGCCCTCTGCAGACTGGCCTGCAGACTGAGTCGGTTGGGCAACTGGGTCAGGGTGTCAAACTTGGCGAGTTGTTCGAGTTGGCTTTGTGACTCTTTGAGAGCCGTAATGTCGGAGAAAACGCCCACATAGTGGGTGGCCTTGCCGCTCTTGTCGTGCATGGCAGATATCGCAATGCTCTCCACGAAGCTCTGGCCATTTTTCTTTCGATCAATCAGTTCGCCAGACCAGCTGCCGTTGGCAATCAGTTGTTGCCACATGTTCTGGTAGAGCGCCGCGTCGTGTTCACCAGAGCTGAGCATGCGCGGTGTTTTGCCAATGACTTCGGCCTCTGAGTACCCTGTGATCCGGGTGAAAGCTGGATTTACTGAAATAATCCTGCTTGTCGAGTCTGTAATCAGCACTCCCGCATCGGTGGTCTCGAGTGCCCGGCTGGCTAACTTGAGGTCGCTCTCGATGGCTCGTTTTTCGGTGATGTCTTCCTTGATAAAAAGGTAATGGCTGGTAGTGCCTTCGTCGTTGGTAATGGGCGAAATTCGTACGCTTTCCCAGTAGACGGTGCCGTCGGCTTTATGGCTTGGAAGTTCGCCATGCCAGGGGTCACGACTGGCCATGGCTGCGACAAGGGGTGCGTAAAGCTTGTCTGCTCCTTGCGGCATGCAAGTTTCAAATATGCCTTGGCCAATTGCACCGCCTCCCGAGTATCCTGTTTTGAATTCGAAGGCCGGATTGATGTATTCAATGCTCGTGCCCTGCAGTTCGACTATGGCAATAATGCTGCTAGCTTGAGTAATGGCGCTTGAGAACTTTTGGAGCGCACCTTGGAGCTCCCGTTTGTCTGTGGTGCAGCGGCAGATGCATGACAGTTTGGTAACGTTGTCGCAACCCTTGGGAAAGGGTGAAAACTTGATGTGCCACCAGTTGAATGTGACCCAATATTCATCGCCTTGGGCTGCAAGATACGCTTCACTTTCTAAGGGTTGTCCGGTTTTCGCGCACAGATCAGGGAGGTGGTGTCCATTTTCACAAAACGCATTTTTGCCGAATATCTGTTCCAAAGACCTGCCTCGCACCTCACTGTGCTTTGCATTGAAAAGCACTTTGGTTGTTTTGTTGTGTTCACCAATAGTCCAGACTCCATTGGCACCGTGAACAAGAAAAAACATCGCATCATCAGTTGCTTCGCAAAGTGCCAGCATAGCCTCGCAATACTCGGCACTGGAGGTGGGATTCGCCTGGTGTGTTTCAGACCGGCCGAAGTGTATAACTTTGTTTTCGTTCATGGACGGGGCTCGTATCTGGGCGATGTGGGATGAATTGAATGGCGGTCGCAACGGAATGTTGAGGTCGATTTTGCTGCGGCATTGGAGTCCTGTCTGTAGGTGTTGACCGACATACAGAGAAGTGAATTTGCGGAAAAATCAAGTCCCCGCATTTAGAGCAGTAAATTCCATGAGTGTTGCATCTGTCCCCGCCAACGAACGCGAACGTCTGAGCGTTCTTCGAAGTTACGAGATTCTGGACACCGAATCTGAAGAGGCGTTTGACGCGATGGTGCAGTTGGCATCCTATATTTGCCAGACACCCATTGCGGCCATCAGCCTGGTTGATGAAGGCCGACAGTGGTTCAAGTCGGCGGTGGGGTTGGATGTGAAAGAAACATCGAGAGATCTTTCGTTTTGTGCCCATGCGATTCTTCAGGATGGCGCCCTGGTGGTTGCGGATGCACGGTGCGATGAACGCTTCAGCGATAACCCGTTGGTAATGTGTTCGTCCGGCATCCGGTTTTATGCAGGCATATCCCTCACTACTTCTGGGGGGTATCGCCTGGGCGCCCTGTGCGTGATTGACAAAGTTCCACGTGAATTAAGTTCGACGCAGTTGGCAGCCATCAAAACCTTGGCGGATAACGTGATGGCGCACCTAGAACTGGTCAAGTCGCACAAGCAGGCGCGACTGCATATTGACCATCTCGAGCTTGCAGCATCAATTTTCAACGCGGCTAGTGAGGCCATGTTCGTCTCCGATGCAGACAATTGCATCTTGACGGTCAACCCCGCATTCACAGCGATCACTGGTTATACCCAAGAGGAGATCGTCGGAAAAAACCCAAAAATTTTGAGCTCTGGTTGCCAGTCAAAACAGTTTTATCAGAGGATGTGGTCAGGCATCAAGGAAACCGGCAGCTGGAAGGGGGAGTTGTGGAACCGCCGAAAAAACGGCCAACTTTATGCCCAGCAAGTTTCAATCAATGTGGTGTACCGAAAGGGGGGTGACAGAGGACTGTATGTCGCCATATTCTCGGACATTACCCACAAAAAACAGGCTGACGAGTTGATATGGAAGCAGGCAAATTTTGACCACCTGACGCAGCTGCCAAACCGGATGTTGTTTTTGAATCGGTTGGAGCAGGAAGTCGCGCGGGCACAAAGAACGCGAATACCTGTAGCGCTTTTGTTTGTCGATCTGGACCATTTCAAGGCAGTTAACGACAACATGGGGCACGATGCCGGCGACGAGCTGCTCATACAAGCCGCCGACCGCATTCGCAGTTGTGTGCGTGAAACAGATACGGTTGCACGACTCGGCGGAGATGAATTTACCGTCACACTGCTACAGTTGAGCGACCTGTCGTACGGTGCCACCATTGCTAAAAAAATCATTGATGCGTTGGAAACCCCGTTTGTTGTGCGCGGCGTAGAGCTGTTTTTGTCTGCAAGCGTTGGTCTTGCAATTTGTCCCAAGGATGGAGATACCCCCGAGCGTTTATTAAAAAGTGCCGATCAGGCCATGTACGATGCCAAAAAGGCGGGACGTGGTTGCTATTGCCTGTTTGCGGATGCCTAATACCGACACACTGAATGAGTCAATTCGAAATATTCCCCTGGAACAGCAATTTCGAAACCGGAATTGAACTGATTGACGAGCAGCACAAGGAACTGGTGCGGCTTCTCAACACGCTTGTCAGCCACATTGCCAAGGGCTCTGATCCGCCTATGCTGGAAGAGATTATTCAGCAGCTCAACGACTATGTCATCTATCACTTTTCAGCCGAAGAGGATATCTGGCGCTCCCATTTTGAAGGCGATGTGTGGTTCAAGTGGCACCACCAGTCCCATGACGACTTCATCCACGAGATCGAAAAAGTAAGGTGCACAGAAAGCAGCAAACCGCTGGAAGAAACGCTGCTGGGCATCGTCAAGTTTCTTACCCATTGGCTGGCGCGCCATATCCTCGATTCAGACAGGAGAATGGCGAAGGTGGTTTTGGCCATGCCTACCGGCGTTTCTCTGGCGATGGCCAAGGAGGCTGCAGACGCAGAGATGTCGGGTGCGGCCAAAGTGCTTGTGGATACGTTGATGAACATGTACGACCGGCTGGCCGACAGTACGGTGGAAATGGCGCGTGAAATTCAAAGACGACAAAAAGCAGAAGTCGAATTAATTCAGGCCAAGAGTGTTCTGGAAAAGGGCAGTCAGGCCAAAAGCATTTACCTTGCGAACCTGTCTCACGAATTGCGTACGCCGTTGAATACGATTCTGGGATATGTCGAATTGATGCGACAGGATGAAGCGGTCAGTCGGCTGGCCAGGGCAGAGCTGGAAGTGGTTCAAAAGAGTGGGGACTACCTTCTCACTGTGATCAACGACGTGCTGGAAATCGCCAAAATTGAGGCGGGCCATATACAGGTGGAAATGGCACCTGTGGACCTGGACGCAACGGTTGCCGAGGTGTTTGAAATGTTTCAACTGCTGGCGCAGGAGCGACGCATCTCGCTTGTCCAGGAACCAGCTGAAAGGCGTGTGGGCGTTGTATTGGCCGATGGCCCAAAAATCAGGCAGATTTTGATCAACCTCGTATCGAATGCCGTCAAGGCAACCCGAGACGGTGTACTTACGGTACGGCTGTCTTATGGGGTGCAGCGCGCTGGCTGTGTTTTGATTGAAGTGGAAGACACGGGCATAGGCATTGCAGAGGGCGACTTCGCCAGAATATTTGTTCCCTTTGAACAAGCGGCACAAAGTGGAGATGGGCGCGGGACCGGGCTGGGGCTGGCGATATGCAAAGAGTTTGCTGCGATTATGAGTGGCGAAATTGGCGTGCGCAGCACGCTTGGAAAAGGTTCTGTTTTCAGTCTGACGTTGCCGGCCGAAGAAGTTTCGACGCCTGTTTCTCATGACATGGCCGCCAGAGACGGTGCCATCGTTCGCCTCGCCCAGGGGCAGGAATCTGTGCGCGTGCTTGTTGTCGATGATGACCATGATCATCGTACTTTGCTTGCGCGCATTCTTCGTGGTGCCGGTTTCGATGTGCAATGTGCGGAGGATGGCGTGGCTGCCGTTGCATGTTTCAAAGAATGGTCGCCGCAGTTCATCTGGATGGATGAGCGCATGCCGGTGATGCATGGGCGCGATGCAGCACGAAAAATTCGGCAGATGGCTGGAGTTAAAAGTACCAAAATTGCATTGTTGACTGCATCCATTTTTGCATTGCCTGAGGCGGGTTCGCTCGAGTTTGACGCAGTGCTGCACAAACCATTTTTGGCGCAGCAGGTGTTTGAAAGTATGGGGACGCTTCTGGGGTTGCGGTTCGACCGCGAGCCACCTCCAACGTCCAAGCACCGGGACGCGCGGCCTGCCGGTACCGCAGTTGCTGCGTTGCCGCCATCGGTCGTATCCAATTTATCCAATGCAATCACGACACTCTCCCAACACGCCATATTTGCCGCGATTGAAGATGTCCGGGCGATTGACGCCCCGTTGGCTGAGGAGTTTATGCAAATGGCCAAATGCTACGAATATGAAGCCATGCTGAGCAAGCTTGTATGACCTTTGGGGTGCCGTCGCCTGCCCTTGATGTTCTTGTGGTTGACGATGCGCCGTTAACCCTTGACCTGTTGTCTGACTGGTTGATCGCGGGGGGATATTCCGTTCGCGCAGCCATCTCTGGCGAACTGGCACTGCAGTCTGCATTTGCCTATCCACCAGCGCTGGTCATACTGGACGTTCGCATGCAAGGCGTGGATGGGTTTGAGGTTTGCCGCCGCCTGCGCGCAAACGCCAGAACTTCCAAAGTCCCAGTTATTTTTATCAGCGGTGTAACGGATATCGCGGATCGCTTGCGTGGCTTTGAAGTTGGTGGTGTGGACTTCATTACAAAGCCCATGCGTCGCGAAGAGGTTTTGGCCCGCGTAAACGCGCAAATGAGACTTCACATGGCCATGCAGGCCTTGAATGAGGTTAATCGCAATCTTGAACGAGCGGTTGCAGAGCGTACGGCGGAGCTGCTTCGAGAGCGTAATACTGCACAGAACTATCTGGATATCGCTTCAGTGGCGCTCTTTGCGCTCAATGGCAGTGGTGACGTGCTCATGATGAACAAGGCCGGTGAGTCGATATTTGGAGTGCTTGAATCGGAGATTCTGGGGTCGAATTTTTTCCAAAAGTTTGTGCCTGAGGCTGAGCGTGACGCGACGGTTTCTAAGTTCGACACATTTGTTTCCAAAAGGGACCGCGAAACTGCGTATCTTTTACTTAGTGTCATCAACGCCCGTGGGGCACTGCGCACAGTGTCGTGTAGCACCAAACTTTTGATTGGTGACGATGGAAGTAGCTCGGGGACGCTTACGTCTGCAGAAGACGTGACGGAGGTTCTGAAGTTCCAGCACGAGTTGCGGGCAAGCGAGGAGCGGTACCGTGGGTATGTAGAAAACGCACCTGGTGCCCTGTTCATCACCGATGGCTTGGGGATATGTGTCGATGCCAACCCGGCCGCCTGCCAATTGGTGGATTCTCCGCAGACAAAATTGCTCGGCGGGTCCATCGATGATTTGGTATTCGCAGAAGCCCGGGACGCAGCGCAGTTGTTTCTGACGCAGGCTTTGCAGGGCCTACATCCCCGAGGTGAATTGACTGTGTCGTCGCGCAGTGGTGTAGCGCTTATTGCGTCCGTGAAGGCAGTACGCCTTTCGGATGAAAGAGTGCTTTGGTTTTGTACGGATATCACCGATGTTAGGCGGGCCGAGGCGGTTGCGGTTGCGCGTGCAGTCGAGCTGGACGAGGCGTTGCAGCGCTTGCACAGTCTTACGGCGCATATGCATGACTCCATCGAGCGCGAGCGTTTGGCCATTGCAACCGACATACATGACCATGTGGGGGCCTTACTGACTGGAGCGAAGTTGCTTTTGGATCAGTTGGGCGGCGAAGTGACAGCGATATCCGGCCAACACCGCGAGATGTTGAATCAGGCGTGCTCTGTGGTGGGTCAGGCGCTGGTCTCCTCACGCGGTGTGTATGCACAGTTGCGGCCCCCCATGCTCGACGACTTGGGCTTGGTCAACACCATGCGCTGGTATTTGGCAGATTGGTCCAAAAAATCGGGTATCGCAGAGCAGCATTATTTTTCCAACCCGACCATGGAGCCAGGTGAGTTGGTTCGCATGGATGTTTTTCGCATATTTCAGGAGTTGCTCACCAATGTAGCGCGGCACTCCGGCGCATCCGCCGTTAAGGTTCGCCTGCAATTCGGGAAGCACGGTTTGGTCTTGAGCGTGCGTGACAACGGTTGTGGATTCGATGCGAAAGGTGGTGCGGGGTTCGGATTGCAAGGTATTCGGGGGCGTTTGAATCGCTATTCCGGAGTCTTGAGCATTGACAAGGGCATGCCCGGAATGGTGCTGGCGGCACGTATACCGAGGGAAGCGCACGTCAGTTTGCAAAAAGGGGGTGATGAATGACCGCGAGACTGATCATTGCTGATGACCATTGGGTGGTTCGACATGCGTTGCGCAGTTTGCTGACGGCCCGTACCGACCTGGAGATTGTTGGAGAGGCTGCAGACGGGCAGCAGGCCATCCTGATGGCAGACTCCTTGAGCCCGGACCTCATGATTCTTGACATATCGCTGCCGGTCATGAGTGGCATGCAGGTGCTCGAGGCCTTTCGTACCAAGGCCAATGCGCCTTTTGTTCTGGTCTTTTCCATGCATCCCACAGACCAGTACATGAAGCATGTGGTTGCGCTGGGGGCCAAGGGTTTTTTGTCCAAAGATGCACCCGCCGCGACCATCATTGCGGCTATTGATACGATTCTGCTTGGGAAAACGGCGTTCCCATTGGTGCAGCAAGCCCACTTGGTCCAGCGCGGGAAATCGACCAATAGAGTGCTGGGCGCGCTTTCCCGGCGCGAAGATGAAGTCCTGCGGGCGTTGGTGCAAGGAGAGCGCAACGGTGATATAGCCAAACGCTTGAGCATCAGCGCCAAAACCGTGTCTACCTATCGTGCCCGAATTTTTGAAAAACTGCACGTTGAATGCGATGCAGAGCTCGTCGCGTTGACGGGCTCTATTTCACAGTACAAGTAAGCTGCCAGACCTCGTGGAATGTGCGCAAGCAGCTACAAAAATGTAGCAACTTGCGCTGCAGTTTACCTACACCGCCTTCACCTTTAGCATAGTGGACAGCACTGGCGCATTGGCGCTCAAGGAAGTGCCAAAACGCATGCTCATTCTGGGCGGCGGCATCATCGGCTTGGAAATGGGCACCGTCTACAGCACCCTGGGCGCGCGCCTGGACGTGGTCGAAATGATGGACGGCCTCATGCAAGGCGCTGACCGCGACCTGGTCAAGATCTGGCAAAAGATGAACGCCAAGCGTTTCTACAACATCATGCTCAAGACCAAAACGGTAGGTGCTCGCGCTTTGCCTGAAGGCATTGAGGTGACGTTTGCATCGGCGGAAGAGGGCGGCACAGCCCCTGCGCCGCAGGTGTACGACCTGGTGTTGCAGTCCGTGGGACGCACGCCCAACGGCAAGAAGATCGCCGCCGACAAGGCCGGTGTGGCCGTGACCGACCGTGGCTTCATCAATGTCGACATCCAGATGCGCACCAACGTGCCGCACATCTTTGCCATCGGCGACATCGTGGGCCAGCCCATGCTGGCGCACAAAGCGGTGCACGAGGCGCATGTGGCAGCCGAAGTGATTGCCGGTGAA
>JBIJDQ010000293.1:0-3872 GCA_044344025.1 Rhodoferax sp. | reverse complement strand
GTGCCTGCCTGGACCAGGTGCGCCACGCCGCGCTGGTGCTGGTGCGTGAGGCCAATGCCGTCACCGACAACCCGCTGGTGTTTGCCGAAGACGGGGCCATGCTCTCGGGCGGCAACTTTCATGCCGAGCCGGTGGCCCTGGCTGCCGACGGCATGGCGCTGGCGATTGCCGAGGTGGGTGCCATTGCCGAGCGGCGCATTGCCATGCTGATTGACAGCAGCGTGTCGCGCCTGCCGCCATTTTTGACCGCTGATGCGGGCCTGAACAGCGGCTTCATGATTGCGCACGTCACCGCTGCCTCATTGGCCTCAGAGAACAAATCGCTGGCGCACCCGGCCAGTGTCGACAGCCTGCCGACCAGCGCCAACCAGGAAGACCATGTGTCAATGGCCACTTTTGCGGCGCGCCGCCTGCAAGCCATGATCAGCAACACCGCGCACATTCTGGGCATTGAGCTGCTGGCCGCCGCGCAGGGCATTGAATTTTTGCGACCCATGACCAGTTCAGATGCCTTGGAGCAGGCCCATGCCTTGCTGCGTGCGCAGGTGCCCGCCCTGTCGCAAGACCGTTACCTGGCACCTGACATTGAGCACGCCACGCGCTTGGTGCGCAATGGCGAGTTGTCGCGCATTTTCCGCAGCCTGCCCGGTTTGCCCGCTCTGTGGCTTGAGGCCTAGGCTGATTTGGTTCAAGCCATGACTTGGCAAATTGTTTCACTGGCCGACGTGCCGCCCAGTCCCTGGAAAAACGGTGGCGGGGTGACGCGCGAGCTGGTGGCCTGGCCCAACGCGCAAGACTGGGTGTGGCGCCTGTCGGTGGCGGATGTGGCGAGTGACGGGCCGTTTTCCAGGTTTGAGGGCGTGCAGCGCTGGTTTGCGGTGTTGTCAGGTGCCGGGGTTTGTCTGGCGGTGGGGCGGTTGCCCAAGCCCAGTGTCCACACCTTGACCCCAGGCAGCCCGCCGCTGGTCTTTGCGGGAGATGTACCCGTGTCTTGCACATTGATTGACGGCCCCACCCAAGACCTCAACCTGATGCTGCGTGGCACCCCGGGCTGCATGCGCGAGGTAAAGGGTGGCTTCACGGTGGTGCTGGGTACTACTAAAATGATAGCTATCTATGCCCATTTGATAAGCACTAGCGTGCTATTTTGTGCTGAAAACCTGTTTTTGCCACCCGACACACTGGCCTGGCGCCTTTGCCCTGCGGGCAGCACGCTGCAAGTGCACTCCGCACACGCCTTCTGGATGGAGATCGATGCATGAACCTCTGGACGAACTGCCGCGCAGCCACCCTGCAGCCGAAAAACACGCAGCCTTACGGCCTGATCGACGATGCCGCATTGGTGGTGGACGGTGCTTGGCTGCGCTGGGTTGGGCCACGGCGTGACCTGCCGCCAGACCTGGCACAACAATGCCACGAGACCCACGATTGCGGCGGCGCACTCATCACCCCCGGCCTGATCGACTGCCACACGCACCTGGTTTATGCGGGTGACCGTGCCCATGAATTTGAGCAACGCCTGAACGGCGCAAGCTACGAAGACATTGCCCGCAACGGCGGTGGCATTGCATCCACCGTGCAGGCCACGCGCAGCGCCACGCCAGCGCAGCTCACCCAGCAAAGCAGCGTGCGCCTACAGCAGTTGCTGTCTGAGGGTGTGACCACCCTGGAGATCAAGTCCGGCTACGGCCTGGCGCTGGAGCCCGAGCGCAAGATGCTGCAAGTGGCACGGGCGCTGGGGCAAACCCATGGCGTGGCCGTGCGCACCACTTTTTTGGGTGCCCACGCCTTGCCGCCCGAGTTTGCCGGGCAGGCCGATGCCTATGTGGACGAGGTGTTGCGCATGCTGCCAGCGCTGCACACGCAAGGCCTGGTGGATGCGGTGGACGGCTTTTGTGAGCGCATTGCCTTCAGCCCGGCGCAAATGGCGCGGGTGTTTCAGGCCGCTCACGCGTTGGGCCTGCCGGTGAAACTGCATGCCGAGCAGCTTAGTGACAGCGGCGGCGCAGCGCTGGCTGCGGGCTTCAAGGCCCTGAGTTGTGACCATCTGGAGTGGTTGTCGGATGCCGGGGCAGATGCCATGGCGGCGGCGGGCAGCGTGGCGGTGCTGTTGCCCGGTGCGTTTTACTTTTTGCGTGAAACCAGGGTGCCCCCCGTGGCCCTGTTGCGTCAAAAAGGGGTGCCCATGGCCATTGCCACCGACTGCAACCCCGGCAGCTCACCTTGCACCTCGCTCTTGTTGATGCTCAACATGGCTTGCACGCTGTTTCGCCTGACACCTGAAGAAGCGCTGGCTGGTGTCACGCGCCACGCGGCAAGCGCCCTGGGTTTGCGTGATCGGGGTGTGCTGGCTGCAGGCCAACGGGCCGATTTTGCGCTATGGAATGTGAAGCACCCGGCCGAACTGGCATATGCGCTGGGGGCCAATCCATGCTTAAAAACAATTTACCAGGGGCTGCCAAGATGAGTTTCAACCTGACCCGTGGCGGCTCACCCCTGCTGGTGAGCCTGCCGCACATTGGCACCGAGATCCCGCACGAATTGCAGGCCAATTACACGCCACGGGCCTTGGCCGTGGAAGACACTGACTGGCATCTGGCGCGGCTTTACGACTTTTTGCCCGAGCTGGGCGCCAGTGTGCTGATGCCACGCTACTCGCGCTATGTGATTGACCTGAACCGCCCGCCAGACGATGCGCCTATGTACCCCGGCGCGGCCAACACCGAGCTGTGCCCCACGCGCTTTTTCACGGGTGAGGCGCTCTACGAAGTGGGCTGTGAACCCACCCCTGACGAGCGGGTCCGGCGGCGCACGGCCTATTGGCAGCCCTACCACGCGGCGCTGGCTGCTGAGCTGCAGCGCATCAAGGCGGCGCATGGGTTTGCCCTGCTGTGGGACGCGCACAGCATCCGCTCGCAGATTCCCTGGCTGTTTGACGGCACACTGCCTGACCTGAACATTGGCACGGCCAGTGGTGCCAGTGCCAGCCCCGCCATCGCTGCGGCCTTGTCAGCAGCCGTTGACCAGGCCAACGCGCAGGCGGGGGCGGGCATCAAGCCCGTGACCCATGTGGTCAACGGGCGCTTCAAGGGCGGCTTCATCACCCGCCATTACGGCGCGCCGCAAGACGGTGTGCACGCCGTGCAGCTGGAAATGTGCCAGTGCCTGTACATGGTCGAGACAGCACCTTTTGAATTTGACGAACGCAAGGCGGCTGCCATCCGCCCTGTGCTCAAGGCCATGGTGCAACAGGCGCTGGCCGCCTGCGCCGCAGGGTCAGCCAGCGCGGCAGCTGTTGCCACCACCCAAAAAGATCGCCACCCATGAACCCATCCCGATTTTTTGCCGGTCGCGCCTGGATCAACGGTGCATGGGCGCAAGACGTGTTGCTGTCGGCGGATGCCAGCGGCCATTGGTGCAGCGTTCAGCCAGGGGCCACACTGGCCGAGCGCAGTGGTGCCACACTGCTGACCGGTCCGGTGTTGCCGGGCCTGGTCAACGCCCACAGCCACGCCTTTCAGCGGGCTATTGCCGGGCTGACGGAGCGCAGAGGGCTCACTGGTGCCCAAGTTGGCGACGATTTTTGGAGCTGGCGCGACCGCATGTACGCGGTAGCCCAGCGCGTCACGCCCGAGCAACTGGAGGCCATTGCCAGCTTTTTGTACGCGGAACTGCTGGCAGCAGGCTACACCCAGGTGTGCGAGTTTCACTACCTGCACAACCCGGTAGACAACACCGTCGATGCTGCCGCACCGGTCGACCCGCTGGCCATGTCGCTGGCGCTGGTGCGCGCCGCGCAAAGGGTCGGCATGGGCCTGACGCTGCTGCCCACCTTGTACATGCGCTCGGGTTTTAGGGCGGCTGGCCTGCGC
>JBIJDQ010000291.1:0-3879 GCA_044344025.1 Rhodoferax sp. | reverse complement strand
GGCGGTGGCAAACTGGTTGGGGTTGGCGTTCGCAGTATGTGCGAGGAGCGACAAATAGTTCTCCAGCAAATACGTCATGCGCTGCTGCTGTTTGGCGCTGGTGGTGTCATTTTCAGCGTCCGAGCGAGTTTCGTCCATGAGCACCGGCATCGATGTTCTGTAAACGCTCTGGGCTTCTGCCCACTTGTTTTGCCGTTGCAGGGCAACCGCATAAAAGGCTCCGACCAATGCGGTTCGTGGTGAGTTTTTGCCTGCCGATACTTCAAATTTTTTGTACATGCGAAGCGCCATGGCCTCTGACTCAGCAAGTTTCCCGACGTTCTGAGTGGCTATCACCCGGTCCAAGTCATCCAGGCGAAAACTCTTCACCAACTCAATGTCTGCGTTGAGTCCGTTTTGCATGTCCACAAACGCCAAGTCCGCCTCCTGGTATTGGCCGTTTCCAACAAGAGCGGTTGCATAGAATTTCTTGGCCTCGGCCATGACCCAGGAGTCATCCGTAACGCCACTCTCCCGGATGGCGGCGAGAGACGCTTTGGCAAGCAACACCGCTTCCCCCTTTCTGCCTTGCTCAGACACCACGCTGGAAAGCTGTGCCAAGGAGTTACCTGCGCCTACAGAATTGCGCCCTACATGATTTAGCGCAAGCTGCAGTGCCTCCCGTGCGTAGTACTCTGCATCTACCAATTTCCGTTGTTGCTTCATCACATCCGAGAGGCCTTGAAGCCTGTTGACGAGCTGGGTTATCGCGTATCGCGGGGTATTCGTTCCATCAGTAAGTGTTCGTGGCTCATCAGAAAGTTCATTGATTTTGTTGGGGCTACTGCTGGAATTCTGCAAACGAGCCTGAAGTAGTCGCAATGAGATGCGCATGGCGCGTTCACTTTCGACCCATAGACCCTGGCGCCAATAAAACGTGCCACGAGCACTTTCAGTGTCTCCTTCCATGACCGCCCTAAATTCAGGGGGCGCTCTTTTCCACAAGTTCGAAGCCATTTGATCCATTTCGTCAAGGACCCGCTTGGCCTGTTCAAAGTTTCCAACCCCTGAATAGGCAATCACAAGCAGGCGATTAACGTTGAATAAATACCCTGCCTGTGAAGAAGCTTTTACTGTCACCTTGGCCTTTTCCATCGATTTGATGGCATCAAATGGTCTGCCTGACATGATGTCAAGCACGGCAGTCTCAACCAAATCGCGCATTTCAAAATTCGGATCATCAAGGCGGTAATCGTAAGCAGCCAAGCGCATGTCGGCTGCCGCTTTATTCGATTTGCCGAGCTTTTGATATGCCAACGCACGTTTGTAGTAAAAAGCGTTCAACACCTTTTTGTCTGAATCCGGTGAAGGCGCTGGCAAAGCGATCAGCCGCTTTGCCTTCTCAATTTCAGTCGGGTCTGTTTTGGCCGTATCCAGTACGCGCAATATGTCGGTGATATCGCGCGGAGGTGCTTTGAGTGTGCTGGTGTCGAGGGCTGCTTCAGTCGCCTGTTGCGCACGTGCTGTTGTTGAGGCCTGAGCCAGTGACAGAATCAAAATGCCAAATGCAACCCATATGTGTCTACATCTGGTCATCTTGATTTATCCCTTATAGAGCTATGTTGACTGAACCTTCTTGGCAATATACGCCATGGACTCTTCCACCTGATCTACCAGTATCAGGCAAAGCTCACCGGGTTGCAACTTGTCCATCGCTGTGTCGATGGCAAGAAACTCACCCCGCACTTCGGTGGAACTTGTGGTGCGTTTGGCGCCTAGAAGGCCTTCGCGCAACAGCGCAATCACTTCACCGTCTTTGCGACCGCGCTGGCATTGGTCTTCAAACAAAACGACTTCATCAAACGCTGCCCCGAGAATCTCGGTTTGTTGGCGAATGTCCTGGTCTCTGCGATCGCCCGCCCCGCTGATTACCACGCTGCGTCTGGATGCAGGCATCGCTTCTACCGCTTGGACCAAGGCAATCATGGCGTCCGGGTTGTGTCCATAGTCGGCTATCACCGTGGCCCCGTTGTGCTTGAAAATATTGAAACGACCTTGCGCGTTGTCGCTGTCATTGGAGAAGCTGGCGAGGCCTGCGCGGATGACATCCCAAGGTTGAGCCAGTGCCCAGGCTGCGGCGACTGAAGCCATGACATTTTCAACCTGGAAGCCAATGGCTCCTCCCAGGGTAAGCGGGATGTCGGTCAACACTATGCGTTGCTTCTCCTCGCCCTTGAATGCAACCAATGCTCCATCTTCGACAAAGACAACTGCATGCCCTTGAGCGCGGTGTTTGGCTAAGACCGGGTGCCATTTGTCTGCCGTAAAAAATGTCACGGAGCCCTTACACTTTTCTGCCATGGACGCCACGATCGGGTCATTGGCATTCAGCACCGCCACCCCCGTTTTGGGAACGTTCTGAACAATCACCCTTTTGAGGACTGCCAGGTCTTGCACCGTGGTGATGTAGTTCAGGCCCAGGTGGTCTCCACTGCCCACGTTGGTTACCACAGCTACATCACAGCGGTCAAAGGCCAAGCCTTCACGCAGGACACCACCGCGTGCTGTTTCAAGCACAGCGGCGTCCACATCCGGGTGCAGCAGAACACTCTTGGCGCTCTTCGGGCCGCTGCAATCACCCGTATCGATACAGTTGCCACCAACGTAGACCCCATCGGTGTTGGTCATGCCGACACACAAACCTTGCGTAGCGAGCAAATGTGAAATCAGTCGTACGGTGGTTGTTTTTCCGTTGGTACCGGTGACGGCAATGATTGGAATGCGACCGTCTTCACCGTCCTTGAACATGCTTGAAATAATCGCCTCACCAACCGCCCGGCCTTTGCCAAACGATGGCGCAATGTGCATGCGAAGACCTGGTGCTGCGTTCACCTCGACGATGCCGCCGCCCAACTCTTCAATCGGGCGCAATATGCTGTCGCATACAAGATCCACACCGCAAATATCGAGCCCGACCATGTGCGCAGCGGCAATGGCCCGGGCGGCGACTTCCGGGTGCACGTCATCGGTTACATCGGTGGCAGAGCCCCCGGTGGACAGGTTGGCATTGTTGCGAAGGTTGACGCGCTGGCCGATGGCGGGTACCGAGTCTGCGCTAAAGCCCTGTGCTGCCAGGCAGGCATGGGCAATGTCATCAAAGCGGATTTTGGTGAGCGACGTGGAATGGCCCGAGCCGCGTTTGGGATCCAGGTTCACCTGATCTACCAGTTGGGTCACGGTGCTGACGCCATCCCCCACCACTTTGGGCGGGTCACGCCGCGCGGCGGCCACCAGCTTGTCGCCAACTACAAGCAACCGGAAGTCGTTTCCTGGCATATATCGCTCGACCAGAATATCGTCACGGAATTCGGATGCAACGGCAAAGGCTTGAAGCAGTTGCTGTTTGTCGGTGATGTTGACCGTAACCCCCTTGCCCTGGTTGCCATCCAACGGCTTGACCACAACAGGCAAGCCAATCTCCATGGCTGCAGCCCAGGCGTCTTCAGCGTCCTTCACAGACCTGCCCATGGGGACCGGTACTCCGGCAGCAGCGAGCAGTTTTTTGGTCAGCTCTTTGTCCTGGGCGATCGACTCCGCGATGGCGCTGGTGATGTCCATTTCAGCGGCCTGGATGCGTCGCTGTTTGCTGCCCCAGCCAAACCGGACCATGCTGCCTTCCGTCATGCGGCTGTAGGGAATGCCCCGGGCTACCGCCGCGTCAACAATACAGCCGGTACTGGGCCCCAAACGTACATCTTCGTCCAGCTCCCGCAACTGCGATAGTGCAGCAACCAGATCGAAATCGGTATCGTCCAGCGCAGCCTTGCACAGGGTTTCGGCCAGTTCAAACGCCAGTCGCCCCACTTCTTCTTCGCTGTATTCAACTACCACCTGGTATAC
>JBIJDQ010000290.1:0-3884 GCA_044344025.1 Rhodoferax sp. | reverse complement strand
CTCAAGCCGCTGATCAACTACCGGGCCGAGGCTCCGCACGCCGTGCGCGCGCACCCGACCGAAGAGCATTTTTTGCCCTTGCTGGTGGTGTTAGCGGGTTTGACAGACCGCGCAAATATGGGCTTGAGACCGCGTTATCGCAGTAAGTTTTAGGTGGTCTGCGCTTGTTTGGGCGATCTACCGACACGATGGGCACCACGGCACTCATCGTGTCGATTTCAGAACGGATCGGTTCTTTGTCCGATATCCGCTGAGGAAGTGACTGTTACCACTGCGCGATCATCGCGTAGGGCTCGTTGAATCTGCAAGCCGTACAAGTCCCAGATTTCCTCGCGTAAAGCATCCAAGAACTCAAAGACTGCTGCTGCCTGCTGTGGCGACCAGTGAGCTGGCAGTTGTCGGCGTGTCACAGTTTTTTGGCCTTAGGGGCCGGTTTGCGGCGCGCTGCCAACTTCTGTGCCGCCCGCTCCTGGGCCTCCTTGCGCCGGTACGACTCACCATCAATGGACACCACCTCACAGCGGTGCACCAGACGATCAACCAGCGACACCACACAGGCCGCATTGGGAAACACCTCACCCCACTCCTTGAATGCTCGGTTGGTCGTCACCACGGTACTTTTTTGCTCATAGCGCCTGCTGATCAACTCAAACAGCAAATCGGCGTGCCGGTTGGAATACGACAGGTAACCCACCTCATCGATAAGCAGCAAATCCGGCGCTGCGTAATGACGCAGTCGTCGGCGCAGTGCCGAGTCACTGTCCAGGGCCGCCAAGTCTCCCAGCAACTGCCCCGCCGTAGTGAACAACACCGTGCGCCCCTCAATCAGCGCCTGGTGGCCCAGATTGCACGCCAACATGGACTTGCCCACCCCGTTGGGTCCGACCAGCACCACGTTGGTGGCATCAAGCATGAACGACAGCGTCATCAACTCCTGCACTGCAGCGCGGTCGCATTGCTTAGGCCAATCCCAATCAAAGTCGGCCAGCGGTTTGAACCGCCCGATGTGGGCCGAACGCAGGCGCCGCTCTAAGGAGCGCCGGGAGCGCTCGCTCTCCTCCCAGTCCAGTAAGTCCGCAGTCCATCTGATGCGCACCGGGTCGCCTTGCAGGCCATCCCAGTGGGCCAGTAGGCCCATCAAACGCAGCGCCTTGGCGCGCTCCTGAAGGTGCGCCAAATTGATGACTGCAGGTTGGGTCGCAGGAGTTGCGGCGGTGGCAGTGGTCTCATTCATGGTTCTTGTCCTGCTCGTCATTTGAATCGGTATCGGGTGGGGTGGTTGCAGTGGCTGCAAGGGGGATTAGCTCGTCATACGAGTCCAACCGGTGGGTGCGTACCGTGACATCCAGCGAGCGCGCCCGCTCAGACAACTGTGGCGCCACCGGCGGACTCAAATGGCGCGCCTCGCGCGCACGCTCCAGCGCCAGTCGCACCGCGTTGGGGTGGGGGACATCACGGCTGAGCGCATCCATCACCGCCGCCTGCATGGGTTGTGCCCCGTAGCGCTCCAACAACTGCGACAGTGCGCTTGTGATCGAGCCCAGGTTGTAGTTGCGCTGGGCGGCGCGTTTGAGCAACTCTGCTATTTGCGGTACAGCCTGGGTAAGTTGGTCCGTGGCGCGGTGCTGCCTGGCACCGCGCTTGCGATCCACCAAGGCTTGAATGTGGGCAGTCACCTCAATTTGCTGTGCGCGGTCAAAGCTGCGTGGGTGATCCGCCAATACCGTCTGACCATCGAGCACGCGTACACGCTTGGGGGTGGCCAGCACCGTGAGGGTGCGTCTCACGTGGGTATGGGGGATGGAGTAGTCGTTGAGATCGAACCGCACGTAAGGGGTCTTGCCGACTTGCACCTGTACGCGTTCTTGCAGTGGATAGTCCTGCTGCGCCAACTCCATCAGGCTGGACTTCTCCCGCTCGAAGGCTTGCTCCACCGTCAATTGATCGTCCTCAGGCCAACGCCTGTTTGCTGCGGCGCCATCGCACCAAATCTTGGCCTGCGCATTGAGGTCGTCCACATCGGTGAAGCTGCGTGCGCCGAAGAAGTTGTCCCGGATGTAACGAATGGAGCGCTCCACCCGACCCTTCTCATTGCCACGGGCCACGGCCACCGGGCGTGGCTCAAAGCGGTAATGGGCGGCAAATGCCAGGTATTCAGGGTTGAAGCGGATAGCAGGCCCCACACGCTCCAACACTGCGCTTTTAAGGTTGTCGCTCAAGATAACCCTGGGCACGCCGCCCCAGGCCTCAAATGCCAGGACGTGACCTTGCAGGAAGCTGTCCATGCGGGCGTTCAGCGTGAAATACAGGAAGATGCGTCGGGAGTAGGCTAGCACCATCACGAAGGCCATCAGGGGGCGGCGGGCCTTGCCCACCTCGATGTGATCAAAATGGGCCCAGTCCACTTGTGCCTGTTCACCTGGCAGGGTACGAAGTCGCAAGTAGGCCTCAGCAACAGGGCGGGGACGGTGGCGCGCCACGACACGGCGAAAGTAGTCGCTACCACCCGTATAACCACGGCCCTGCACCATGGCGTGCAGCCGGCTGGCCGTGAGTGTGGGGAATGCGGCCAGCGTCTCACGGATAAAGGGCAAATAGGGGTCAGCCTGGCTGGCCCGCAGGGACTGCTGGGGTCGCATTACATTGGCCGTTTCAATGACTGCGCGTACCGTGTCGCGGTGCACTTGCAGTTGGGTTGCTATGGTGCCGATGCGCCAGTGCTCGTTTTTATACTTGAGCAGGATTTGGGCGCGTAGTTCAGGGGCTATGGCCATGGTTGGTGAGGTACTCGCGGTGATGACGTAAAAAGCCCAATCGAACCTGCGCCACGCAGTTTGTGCAGCACCAGCGACAACGCCATGGGTTGGGCGCAGGCACTGCCGTGATGGCCAAAAAGGGTGCGCCAGTGGTGTGTGGCCCTGTGGTTGCGTTTGGATGGGTGGTTGCAATGACGGGCAGTACAACATCCAAGGGGGCGTGCGGGGAACCCTGATGCGTCACTTTCTTTGCCACAACACAGCGCCGCTCACGCCAACGACGCGTGCGCGCGGCATGTTTAAAGCGTCCAGCGCGACTTTGTTGATAGCGCCGACCCGCCTCACGCTGCAATGCCCGGCGGGTGGCTGCTGCGCACTGGTCCGGGCAGTAAATCTGACCGCGATCACAGTGGCTGCAAACCAGCACTTGGAGGCGACAACACGCACACAGGAAGATTCGGGCAGGACACTCGCGCATGGGCACACCTTTGGTAAACCAAAGACGTGCTGGACGTGAGTCGTCCATGAGTGCAACAATCACGCTGCACTCGTTATTGACACGGTGTAGGGCACAGCGGTTGGAACAAACTTGCCAGTGGGAACCGCCGCTGTGCCCGCCTACTTCGGTGGTGGGCGTATTACAGCGCAGCCGCTACGGCGCTACTCTGAGACGATTTGCGAAATGATTGACCAGCCGCTGAAAACGCGGTTCATGGACACCGGTAGGAATGCATCAGCAAACGCACAACCCTCGGGGGGGCCTGCGGCGCCCTGGCAGGGGCCATTCATTAAGAATCAAAACACCCAAGGAGGCAAAACGCGCTCTCACGCCCAGAATTCAGCGCTTCTCGGCACCCGTTGACAAAGACGCATAGTCGGCGTTCTTCACGGGGTATGGACGACCGCCTGAAATACGACTTTGCTACTATATTCGTAGCGATACATCGATATTCCACGAGGGCTTAAGGCTCAAAATGCTTATGGATATTGGTGGAAAGGCTTTTGCGGCGGCGGACGGCGTGACTATCGTACTCCGGCTCGCGTCGCGGACGGACATGGTTGGCGTGCTGGCTCTATTGCGTCAATGTATTGGTTGGTGCGCCCGCTCTGTAAGCGTCTGGCCGGTCA
>JBIJDQ010000289.1:0-3886 GCA_044344025.1 Rhodoferax sp. | reverse complement strand
AACGCAAAGTCCATTGCGGTGCCAGGGCCCTGCGCTGGCTCACTCTGGCCATCCCAATCCAAAGCACGCTCGCCCAAGACCCATCCGTACCCTACAGAACGGGCACTCCAACTCCATCCAGAGAAAGTTCAGACAGACCGGCAGGTTCATAGGGTGATCACACTCAGTGAACTCAGTGTGATCATCGAATTTGATGACATTTGGCACTGGATCTGGTCTATTGCGTAGTGGCTTTCAATACCGTTGACATCCAGTATCTAAACACCTGCATGACGGGCGAACCCACACCTATTCAAATTGGGGAGGGGGGCCTCCGCCGGCCTGGCAGGGGCCTCAATTTAAAAAATCAAAATACCCAAAATACCGCACCTCGCTGGGGTCATTGATCCTTGAAATTACAAAACCAATGTTGCACCAACATGCTCAGCGCGCCCGGTAGATTGCCGACACCGGCTATATGCGGTTTTTAGACCGCCACTAACAGGCGCAGGACTAAGATGCAGCCCATCAACAACAACGGGGTAAATCATGCGAATTTTGCTGGCTGAAGACGATGCCATGCTGGGGGATGGGCTGCGAGCTGGTCTACGCCAGCAGGGTTTTCAAGTTGATTGGGTCCGTGATGGCTTGGCCGCCGAACGGGAGATCGCCACGGGCGACTACCAGGCCGCCGTGCTCGACTTGGGTTTGCCCCAAAAAGACGGACTCGATGTGTTGCAAACACTGCGGGCCAAAAAGGTCAAGACCCCCGTACTGGTCTTGACTGCCCGGGATGCGGTGCCAGACCGCATTAAAGGACTTGACCTGGGTGCCGATGACTACGTGCTCAAGCCGGTTGACTTGTTTGAACTGGGTGCACGCTTGCGCTCACTGGTGCGCCGAGCCCATGGCCAAACCCAAGACATGTTGACCTGTGGCGCGTTGCAAATCAACCCCGCCGCCCGCCAGGTCACGTTTGACAACCAAGGGGTCACGCTGTCCACTCGTGAGTTCGACCTGTTACACGCCTTGATGCTGGCGGTTGGTCGAATCATGTCACGCGAGCAACTTGAACAACAGCTTTACAGCTGGGGCCATGAGGTTGAAAGCAACGCCATTGAGGTCCACATCCACCACTTGCGCAGAAAGCTCAAACCCGAACTAATTCAGACCGTGCGCGGCATTGGTTACACCTTGTTGCGCCCAAAGGACGCAGCGTAAAGCCATTCCATGACGCTGCTACCCCGCATAAAGTCTTTGCAAGCGCGCCTGCTGACAATGCTGCTGCTGCTCGTCACGCTGGTCTGGCTGGGTGCGGCCGCGCTGACTTGGATCGATGCCAGTGACGAACTCGATGAGCTGCTGGATGGTCACTTGGCCCAATCCGCTGCCTTGCTGATCGTGCAGCAAGCTGGCCATGGCCAAGACCAAGCAAGGGACGACACCACTGAAAGCGATCATGTTGACGATGCCCCATCGCTGCACAAATACGCGCCGCGCGTGGCCTTTCAGGTGTTTCATGAAGGCAAACTCAACATGCGTTCCGCGAATGCGGGCAACGTGCCAATGTCCCACATCACGCGTGGTTTTTCTACCGTCAGGCTGCAAGGCAAATCAGAGTGGCGAGTTTTTGCCGCAGAGGGCAATGAGGGCGATGTTCAGGTGTTTGTGGGTGAGCAGATCAGCTCGCGCGACTCCATTTTGTGGGCGGTGCTGAATGCGGTGTTGATGCCCTTGGTCTATGCGCTGCCTCTGCTCGCTGTGGTTGGATGGCTGGCCGTGCGCAACGGTTTGGCACCCCTGCGGCACCTGAGCCATGCCTTGGCCAAGCGCCAACCGCAGGCATTGGAGCCAGTGGTTCTGCAAAACGTGCCCACCGAAATTGACCCTGTCGTGCAATCACTGAATGCCTTGTTTGAACGTATTCAAACCATGATGTCCTCCGAGCGGCGCTTTACCGCAGATGCCGCGCATGAGTTGCGCACCCCGATTGCCGCCATTCGTACCCAAGCCCAGGTGGCATTGGGTGCCGGTACCGACGACGCCCAACGCAACCGCTCTTTACGCTACACCCTGGCAGGGTGTGACCGCGCCACACACCTGGTTGAGCAACTGCTCACGCTGTCAAGACTGGAGTCGTCCAGCACCGGCGCGCCCGCCGGTGCTGTCGACGTGTCTGCAGTGGTGCAACGTGTGGCTGCTGACTTGGCACTTGTCGCCATTGGTCGTGATCAAACCCTGGCACTCGAAGCTCCTGTACCAGCGTTTGTTGCGGCAGACGACATGCTCACCAGTGTGTTGGTGCGCAACCTGCTTGACAACGCCTTGCGCTACAGCCCAGATGCCGCCCAAGTGAACCTGTCAGTGGCAACCTACGGAAAACAGGTTGTATTGCAAGTCGATGACAGCGGCCCCGGCTTGTCAGAGGCACAAATGACCCGCCTGGGCGAACGCTTTTACCGAGCGCTCGGCACAGAGCAAACCGGCAGCGGTCTGGGTTGGTCTATCGTTCGGCGCATTGCCGATGTCTACAGCGCACAGGTAGAGGTACGCCGCTCAGTGGTTCTGGGTGGCTTGTGCGTCACCGTCTACTGGCTAGCCGAACCGGCTGACAAGCCGCCGTCACTGCCACACTGACTGACTCGGTCGTTAGGGCGAAAACGCACCCCGGAGCGTTACACCCGGTTACGAAGAATGACAGACTGTCACAAGACATTAGCAGACACTGATGCCTGGTCATTTACAACGAAAGGGTCATCATGAGTCATCTTCTTCGCGCAACGGGTGCCATCCTCTGCGTTTTAGGTTTGAGTTTTGGCGCAAGCGCCCAAACCACGCCACCCCCCGGGCGCCTGTTGGCCTCCAACTGCTTTCAGTGCCACGGCACCAACGGCAGAGGCCCAGGCTTTGACAGTTTGGCGGGCAAGGCAGCATCAGAAATCTACAACGACCTCAAGGAATTCAAGTCGGGCAAAGAAGGCAGCGGCATCATGGCAAAACACGCCATGGGCTACACCGATGCGCAATTGCTGTCACTTTCAAACTGGCTGTCCACACAGCGCTAACCCATTCATACCCGGAGCATCATCATGGATAGAAGAAACTTCCTGTCAGCCAGCGGTGTCGCGTTGACAGCAACCTCCCCTCTGGTTTGGGCCGACGACAAAAAGAAAAAGTCAACACCGAGCGCCCCTGCACCTGCACCCACGCCAGCAGCTGGCGCCATCAAATCACGTGTTATCGTGATCGGCGGCGGCATGGCCGGTGCCACGGTTGCCAAATACCTGCGGTTATGGGGCAACAGCATTGCGGTCACGCTGATCGAGCGCGAATCAAGCTACGTCTCCAACATCATGAGCTCATTGGTGCTCTCGGGTCAGCGCAGCATGGCCAGCCTGACTTACAACTACAGCAAGCTGACCTCGACCTATGGCGTTACGGTTGTCAGAGGCGATGTCACAGAGATTGACACCATCGGCTTGAAGGTCAAGCTGGCAAACGGCACCATCTTGTCCGCAGACCGAATCGTCATCGCGCCTGGTATTGATTTTGAGGATGTGCCGGGCCTGGGCACCTCGACCCGCATGCCACACGCCTGGAAAGCCGGACAGCAAACCACCTTGCTGGCCAGCCAACTCGCTGCCCTGCAACCCAACCAAAACGTGATCCTGACCATTCCCAAGGCACCTTACCGCTGCCCCCCTGGCCCTTACGAGCGCGCCTGCCTGATTGGCGACTGGCTCAAAGTGAAAAAGCCAGGCTCACGGCTGACGGTGCTGGATGCGAATGCCGACATCCTGGCTGAAGCGGACAATTTCCACAAAGCGTTTGCCATGCACAACATCACCTACGTTCCCAACGCAGAGATTGTCAACGTCGACCCCGTCAGCAGCGTCATGAAAGTCAC
>JBIJDQ010000287.1:0-3913 GCA_044344025.1 Rhodoferax sp. | reverse complement strand
CTGCTGCCAATCCAGAAGGAACGAGACGAAAACGCCAGCGGCAACCACTGCCATCAACAATGCAGACAGCAGTTTGTGGTAACGCAGTGAAATCGACTCCGGCATTCTGTGCACACTATAGCGCACGCCAATTATTCCAAGGCTCTGAGCTTTCGGTAGAGCGAGCGTTCGCTGATACCCAGAGAAGCAGCCAGTTCTGCTTTGCTGCCTTTGTGATCTGACACCAGTTGTTGCAAGGCCAGTCGTTCCCTGTCTTTGAGCGTGCCCGCTTGGGGCAATCTGGCGGTCGGATGCGGTTCCGGTTGGCTGGCCGCCGCCCCGCCCCACGTCAGTGCCTGTTGCATATGGGCGTGTTCGATCCTGTCGCCATCACACAGCAGAGCGGTGCGTTCGAGCAGGTTGCGCAACTCACGCACGTTGCCCGGGAAGCGCTGTTGTTTCAGAAGCACCATCGCCAAGGCGCTGATCTGCAGCTTGCGCTGCGGTGCAACCCGCTCCAGCAAAGCCTGCGCCAGCAGTTCCACATCTTCCTGCCGATCGCGCAAAGGGGGCAAATGAATGGGAAAGGTGCTCAGCCGGTAATACAGGTCTTCCCTGAAGGTCCCCTCCTGAACCATGCGTGTCAGGTCGCGGTGGGTGGCACATACCACCCGGATATCAGCATGGCGCGGCTCGGTACTGCCAACCCGGCGGTAAGTACCCGTCTCAAGCAGGCGCAGCAGTTTCACCTGCATCAACAGCGGTATGTCTCCCACCTCATCCAGAAACAAGGTACCCCCACTTGCTGCCTCCACCAGGCCGCCCCGCGCCACATTCGCTCCGGTAAAGGCTCCGCGCTCGTGACCAAACAGCTCTGATTCAAACAAGGACTCGGGCAAACTGGAGCAATCCACCGCCACCAGCGCCCGATGCGCGCGTCCACTGGCTGCATGCAAAGCCTGCGCCAGCAACTCTTTACCGGTTCCGGACTCCCCCAGCAACATCACTGTCGCCATGGAGGGCGCCACCCGGGCCACCAGCCCCAGCATGTTCTGAAACACGTTACTGCGCCCGATCAGGCCCTGTGCGGATGGTCGCCCCTTGGCCACAGGAAGAGACTCCATTCGTTCAATAAAAAACGCCTGTTCACCGTTTTCGTCCAACAAGGGGGCCAGTTCAATATTGACGTATTCCTCACCCTGGGGCGTATGGTGCAGATGCAAAACCCGCTCCCTTTGACCGGACTCCCGCGCTTTCACCAAGGGGCATGACTCGCCTGCCTGATCACAAGGCACACTAAACCGATGCGACACTTCATAGCAGGTTCGTCCCACGACACTACGCTCCGGACTGAACTGTTTCCGGTAGGCCGCATTGGCCGAAAGAATCCGGTACTGTGTGTCAAAAAGGATGTGCGGCTCTGGCAGCCCCTCCAGAAACGACATCAGTTCAGGCAGTGGATTCATATCAGATAGCTCCAAATAGATGACAGCAACATGTCATTAATGACAGTTTACTGTCAAATTTGACAAAGGCGATCAATAGAACATCTTTATGAAAATGGCAAAAAAGCTCATAACGCATTGAATTTAAAAGGAATTATCCAGTTGCTGCAGATGGCATGGTTCTTGTTAAATGCATAAGTAACCAGGAACCATAATGACCAAAACGCAAAACGCCGAAATCTCTTGTGGCGCCACACCTACCAACGAGTCTGAACGTCGAAAAATTATGCTGATGACCGCCGCAGTAGCAAGCTTGGGGACTGCAGCGACCATGGTGCCCTTTGTTTCAAGTTTCGCACCCAGCGAAAGAGCAAAGGCGATGGGTTCCAGTGTGGAAGCCGATCTGGCAGACATTGCACCCGGAAGCGTCAAAACAGTGGAGTGGCGAGGCAAACCGGTCTGGATCATGCGGCGCACGCCTGAGATGCTGGCCGGACTGGCTCGATTGGACGAAAAATTGGTGGACCCGACCTCGAAGCAAGAGCAACAACCCGGCTATGCGCAAAATCCGCATCGTTCCATTCAACCTGAATACTTTGTAGCAGTCGGAATTTGCACCCACTTGGGTTGCTCGCCGACGGTCACTCCAGCAGAGTCAACCAACCCCAGCGTGGGAAATGATTGGCATGGAGGTTTTTTCTGCCCCTGCCATGGGTCCACTTTTGATCTGGCAGGACGGGTTTACAAAAACAAACCTGCCCCGACGAACCTGGAGATACCTCCACACAAGTACTTGTCAGCCAATCGCATTTTGATCGGCGAGGACGGTACAGCCTAAATACTGGAGACAGGTTCCTTTATGTACTTTCGAATATTGCACGACGAAACCACCGGCGAGTTGACCTACCTGCTGGCAGATGCCGATGCCCGTGAAGCGGTGTTGGTAGACCCGCGGGGGCGTGACCTGCCGGTGCTCAAAGCTCTGTTGGCCGAACGTAACTTGCGACTGCGCTGGGTACTACGCACCCACAACCATGACGAAATTCTGCCGCAGGAAGTCGACAAACTGAAAGGCCTGAACGCACCCCAGATACAAGGCGCACCCACAAAACCAGCCCAGACGCTGCATCTTGACGGAGAAGTGCTGGCCTTCGGGGACGAAATCATCCATGTCATGGCGACGCCGGGCCATACCCTGCACTGCCTGAGTTTTTTGTGGCGCGACCGCTTGTTTTGCGGTGGTTTGCTCGCAGTGGATGCGTGCCCACACCAGCGCCGCCCCGCTGCACCTGAAGCTTTGTGGGATAGCGTGACCCAACGCCTGTTTTCACTGCCGGATGAAACTTTGCTGTTTTCGGGACACGAGCGGCGCGCCCGTGCCGTGAGCACGGTGCTGGAGCAGCGGCGCTGGCACCCCCACTTTGCCGGACTGACGCGTGATGAATTTCTGGCGCACATGGCACAGCTCCCCAATCAACTGACTATGGAGTCCACATGAGTGACACAACACACTCCCCATCGACCCCATACGAAACACTGGGTGGAGAAGCCGGGGTGCATCAGCTCGTGCAGCGGTTTTACGCCCTTATGGACGAATTGCCCGAAGCCCATGGGGTACGGCGTATGCACCCCGAAAGCCTGGAAGGCAGCGCGCAAAGTCTCTTCGAATTTCTGTCGGGCTGGTTTGGCGGACCGTCCCTGTACATCGCCAAAAAGGGCCATCCACGGCTGCGCATGCGCCATGCGCCCTACGCCGTGGGGCAAGCCGTGCGTGATGAATGGATGCTCTGCATGACCCAGGCTATTGATGAGCAGGTGCAAGACAAAAATTTCCGTGACTGGCTGGTCAGCACCTTCGGCCAAATGGCCGACCACATGATGAATACCTGAAATTGAAGAAAAGGAACGAACCATGAACGAAGAAAACAACGGGGGGCGTAAAGTCATACCCATCGTGGCGCAAGCGCCGGAAGAGCTGGCAGACCCGGTCTTCACGCTGTCGGAGTCGCACAAGGACATTTATCCGCGCAGTGTTTCTGGCCGTTTCGCCAACTGGCGCTGGGCCATGGTGTTTGTGACCCAGCTGGTGTTTTATGGTCTGCCATGGGTCGAGTGGGGACAACGCCAAGCCGTCCTGTTCGATCTGGGTGTTCGGCGCTTTTACGTATTTGGCCTGGTGCTGTACCCGCAGGACTTTATTTATCTGACCGGCATGCTGGTCATATCCGCCCTTTCGCTGTTTCTGTTCACGGCCGTTGCGGGTCGCTTGTGGTGCGGCTACGCCTGCCCGCAAACGGTGTACACCGAAATCTTTTTATGGATAGAGAAAAAGGTGGAGGGTGACCGCAGCGCCCGCATGCGCCGCGATGCGCTGCCCCTGTCTGCCAACAAAGTGATGGTCAAGGGCACCAAGCACTTCCTGTGGCTCGCGGTGGCACTGTGGACCGGCTTTACCTTTGTAGGGTACTTCACCCCCATCAAGGAGTTGG